>JBEAQB010000270.1:0-6768 GCA_041164125.1 Cyanobacteriota bacterium | reverse complement strand
GTTAGCGTTTCGTCCTCAGCATCAAAGAAATGTAACGGATTGACTGTTGCCGCCGGGGAATTTGTTACCCTAATATGTTGAATTCTAGCCCCTTTTCCCGGCCCTATTCCCCAACAACCATGGCATTAATCGTTCAAAAATTTGGTGGCACTTCTGTCGGAACCGTCGAACGCATCCAGGCAGTGGCCCAACGGATCAAAACCGCTGCCCAGGCTGGAAATTCCTTGGTCGTGGTGGTATCAGCGATGGGAAAAAGCACGGATACCTTGGTGGGGTTAGCGCAACAAATTTCTGCTAACCCCTGCCGCCGTGAAATGGATATGCTGCTGTCAACCGGCGAGCAGGTATCGATCGCCTTGTTGAGTTTGGCATTGCAGGAAATTAATCAACCTGCCATTTCCTTGACGGGGGCCCAAGTGGGCATTGTCACCGAGGCAGAGCATAGCCGCGCTCGTATTTTAGAAATCCGTCCTGATCGCCTAGAACAACACCTGAAGGAAGGAAAAGTCGTCGTGGTAGCGGGGTTTCAGGGGATCAGTAGCATTGAGCATTTAGAAATTACCACCTTGGGGCGGGGGGGATCAGATACCTCCGCGGTTGCTCTGGCGGCGGCATTAAAAGCCGACTGTTGTGAAATTTACACCGATGTACCAGGTATTTTGACCACCGATCCTCGCCTAGTGCCAGACGCCCAACTGATGCCAGAGATTACCTGTGATGAAATGTTGGAGTTGGCCAGTTTAGGGGCCAAGGTGCTGCACCCCCGAGCGGTAGAAATTGCCCGCAACTATGGCATTACCCTAGTCGTGCGGTCAAGTTGGAGTGAGGAACCGGGCACCAGAGTGGTGGCACCTTCTGCACAAAACCGTTCCTTGGTGGGGTTGGAGATTGCCAAAGCGGTAGATGGGGTAGAATATGACGCCGATCAAGCCAAAGTTGCGCTGTTGCGGGTGCCCGATCGCCCGGGAGTAGCGGCGAAATTGTTCCAAGACATTGCCCAGCAAAAAGTAGATATTGATTTAATCATTCAATCAATCCATGACGGCAACAGTAATGACATTGCTTTCACTGTGGTTAAAAACCGACTCTCCAAAGCTGAGGCGGTTACGGCTGCCATTGCGCCGGCCCTGCGCAGTTCCCCCGCAGTAGACCAAGAAGCTGAAATTATTGTCGAGCAGGGCATTGCCAAAATTGCGATCGCCGGCGCCGGGATGATTGGGCGTCCGGGCATTGCCGCCAAAATGTTTAAAACCCTTGCCGATGCGGGAGTCAACATCGAAATGATTTCCACCTCGGAAGTTAAAGTGAGTTGCGTCATTGACCAACGGGATGTCGACCGAGCCATTAGCGCCCTCTCCACTGCTTTTGGCATCAGCCTTTCCCCCACTAAACCCCAAGCCGACATTACCGCGTTCCCCGCTGTTCGGGGCGTGGCCCTCGACCAAGACCAAGCCCAAATTGCCATTCGCCACGTCCCTGATCGCCCCGGGATGGCCGCCCAACTGTTTACCGCCCTCGCGGAGGCTAACATCAGTGTCGATATGATTATCCAGTCCCAACGCTGTCGTATCAATGCCGGTAAGCCTTGCCGAGATATTGCGTTTATGGTGGCAGAAGAAGATAGCGATCAGGCCAAACGCATTCTTCTTCCCTTAACCCAAGACTGGTTTAAGGCCGCGGTCATGGTCAACAAGGCGATCGCCAAAGTCAGCATTGTCGGCTCCGGTATGGTGGGTCAACCAGGGGTGGCAGCCCATTTCTTCGCGGCTCTGGCCAAGGAAAAAATTAACATTGAAATGATCGCCACTTCGGAAATCAAAATTAGTTGTGTCGTCCCCCAAGACCGAGGCGTTGAGGCACTGCGGGCTGCCCACGCAGCCTTTGGTTTAGCGGGGCAAACAACCGTAACCGTTCCCGCTTGAGAGTAATGTTTTGGGTATGAGTCTACAACTGGCATTTTTAGGGATGGGCGTGATGGGCGGGCCAATGGCAGCCAATTTAGCCCGTCAAGGATTTCCGGTCACCGTCTGGAATCGATCGCCAAATAAACCGGGATTACAGCAAGCCCAGCAGGCCGGGGCAACGGTGGGCGATACCCTGCCCATGGCGATCGCCAAGGCAGACATTATTTTTCTGTGTTTGGGGGATGTACCGGATGTAGAGGCGGTATTGTTTAACCCAGGCGGTGTGATTGATCATGCCCAACCCAACAGTTTGATTGTCGATTTCAGTACCATCGGTCGAGAAGCGGCCCAACAGATTGCTCAACGATTAACCGATCAGTCCCTACGGTTTATGGACGCGCCTATTTCTGGCGGTGACATTGGCGCTCAACAGGGAACGTTAACCATCATGGTAGGGGGGGCGTTAAATGATTTTCAGCAGGTTGAACCTTATCTCAAAGTATTAGGAAAAAATATTATTCACTGTGGCAGCGTCGGCAGTGGACAGGCGGTTAAACTCTGTAATCAAGTCCTTGCGGCGGTTCACATGGTCGGATTATGTGAGGCGATCGCCTTAGCCCAACTTCAGGGTCTCGATCCGGCGTTAATGGTCAAGGTCTGTGAAACAGGGGCCGCCGGTTCCTGGGCCTTGAGTCATTTAGGCCCCAAAATTATCGCTGATGACCTGGCACCGGGATTTATGGTGCAACATATTTTGAAAGATTTACGTTTGGTGCGAGAAACCTTGGCGCCAGGATCCGCAACCCTCCCCGGCGTGGCGTTAGCCGAGCAACAATTTCAACAGGTCAGCCAATTGCTCAACGGCGATCGCCAGGGAACCCAAGCCATGATCCGTCGGTATCGAGACGAGTGTTAGGGGGCTTGAGTGGCATCATCCTCTGGCAAAATGCGACTGGGATGGAGGCTGACGGGGTCAAAATCCGTGAGTTCATTGTTGAGAACAAACCCCCAACCGGGCACCACCATGCCTGTTCCCCTATCCCCTCTCTCCCATTACCCGATCATTTATCCGGGCAACAATCGGTAAAGTTAAAATAATCTGAGTGAGCCTAGCTGTATCCCGCTCGTCGTGTTTCAAGCACACCGCGTAGCGGAGCTTTTCGAGATCGCCCCTTTCCCCACCTCAATCCGCAAACATGGCCCAAATCACCCTAGACCTCCCCGACGACCTCCTGGCACAAATAGAACAAACTGGAGAAAATCCCTCAGACTGGTTACGTCACAACCTACCCAACCTTCTCCAATCCGGTTCCCCCTTACCCGCCCATCTCTATCGCCACATTCTCAACTTTATCGCCAGCAATCCCACTCCCGAAAAAATTTCGGAATTTAGACCTACCCCAGAAATGCAAGAACGCCTAAGCAATCTCCTGAACCGACAGGGCGACCTGACCCCCTCAGAACAATCCGAACTCGATGAGTATGAACGCATTGAACATCTTATCATTATGCTCAAAGCAGGCAACCTTAAAAACCTAGTTGGCTAACTGTGAGCAAAACCTACATCTCCCTTGCCCTGCGCCGCCTAGTCACAGAACGAGCAAATAACCAATGTGAATACTGTCACCTCCCTGCAAATTTATCCTTCTTCCCCCATGAACTTGATCACATCATCGCGGAGAAGCATGGAGGACAAACCATTTCCGAGAATCTTGCCCTAACCTGTTGGCGTTGTAATCGTCACAAAGGAAGTGACTTAGGTTCCTTCGATCCTGACACCAATGAATTTTGTTTTCTCTTCAACCCTCGTACCCAGGTCTGGAGTAAGCACTTTAGCCCCAGTTACTATTGCATTGAAGGACTAAGCCCCGAAGGACGCACAACAGCTAAACTCCTGCAACTCAACACCCTGGAGCGTATCGCAGAACGCAAACGGCTAACCCCATAACTAGGCGATCGCCAGGGAACCCAAGCCATGATCCGTCGGTATCGAGGCGAGTGTTAGGGGGCTTGAGTGGCATCATCCTCCGGCAAAATACGGCCAACGGTGCGATTTTCCGGACGAAAGGTTTGCTGGGCTACCCGTTGAATATCTGCGGGAGTCACGTTGGCGATCGCCTGGAGTTGGTTAAATAAATTGCGCCAATCGCCGGTGCGGACTTGGTATTTCACCAATAATTCCGCCATGCCCGTATTGGAGTCGAGGGAACGTAGTACTGATGCCTGGAGTAAATTTTGGGCCCGTTCTAATTCCACCTGGGTAACGGGTTCAGTTTTTAAGCGTTCAATCTCCGCGTGGAGGGCCTGGCTAACATCGTCCAAGTCCTGACCCGGCGCACTTTGGGCGTAAAACATCATTAAATTGGGAAATTTTTCCCCTGGGAAGCCATTAAACCCTTGGGCAATCAAGGCCAATTGCTGTTGTTCCACCAGGGATTGATATAACCGGGAGGTGCGGCCACTACTCAGAATGGTGGCCATCACGTCATAGACTGCATCGTCGGGGTCACTCACTGCAGGCCGGTGGTAGCCTTCAAAATACCAAGGTTGGGACGGTAAGGTGAGGGTGATTTCCTTCGCTTGACGTTGGGGCGGTTCTACCGCACTCACCTGGGGCGGACGGGGACGTTTGGGGAACCGACCAAAATAGGTTTCCGCCAACGCTTTGACCTCAACGGGATCCACATCCCCCACCACGGCGATCGTCATATTACTGGGCACGTAAAATTTTTCGTAAAAATCCTGTACATCTTGCCGCGACAAATTCCGAATATCTTCGTCGTACCCAATCACCGGCCGTTGATAGGGATGTTGGGTAAAGGCCGTGCCTAAAAAGGCTTCCATCATTTGCCCTACGGGATTATTTTCCGTGCGCATCCGCCGCTCTTCTAAAATCACTTGCTGCTCTTGGTAAAATTCCCGGAACACAGGGTTTAAAAACCGGTCGGACTCCAAGGCCATCCACAGTTCTAGCTTATTAACCGGCAGGCTGTAAAAGTAAAAGGTGGCATCCGCCGACGTAGCGGCATTGAGCCCCACTCCCCCCGACATTTGCACGATTTGGCCAAATTCATTCCGTTCGACTAGATTTTCGGCACTCTGTTGGAGCTGTTGAAACCGTTGTTGCAGTTTGTCCACCGATCGCCCATCTCCGTTAGCCTTAGCTGCTTTAAGTTGATTGAAGGTCTGATCTAACTGGGCTAATATCTGTTGTTCCTGGGCAAAATCTTTGGTGCCAATGGTCTCGGTACCCTTAAAAGCCAGATGTTCTAAAAAATGAGCCACTCCAGTTTTTCCTGCCGGTTCATCTGCCCCCCCCACATCGGCGAGGGTATAGAACGACACCACGGGGGCATCATGATTTTCCATGACAATAAATTTCAGGCCATTCTCCAACTGAAACTCCGTCACTTTGGCGATCGCCTGGTCAAGATAGGGTTGGAGGGATTGGCTCGGGGGCAGTAGGACAATCTCTGCTAAAACGGGACTGGGCAACCACAGCGGACTTTGCAGGGCCAACAGCAACGCGCCGACAGTGAATAAGCGACGGGGGAAACGAATTGCAGGGAGCAAGACCATAGAAAACTGTTTAAAAAAGAGTGAATCAGGCAAGGAATTTAACACGGAAAGTCGTTTGGGGGTAAACAAAAATTAACTGAGAATTTTGGTGAGATTGAGGTTAAAACCAGGCAACACCGCTTCCCCTGAAATAACCGTTGGATTCGACAGAATTTCAACCGCTTGCTGCAGTCGATAGATTTCTACCTCCCGTTTTTTGCGATTAATTAACCAGCCCAAACGACAACCATTGTCCCGATAGTCTTGCATTTTACGTTGTACTTTTTTTAAGCTATCCGAGGGGGAAAGAATTTCAACCACAAAATCAGGACACAGTGGCACAAACCGCTCTCTCTGGGAAGGACTCAGGCTTTGCCAGCGACTTTTTTCCACCCAAGCTGCATCGGGGGAATAATCCGCCCCATCAGGTAAACTAAACCCGGTGGAGGAGTCAAACACTTCCCCCAGTTGTTCCGCGTCATTCCACGTTGCCAGTTGAACAATCAAGTTAACATTCCGTCGTCCCGTTTCGCCACCAGTGGGGGACATAATGATTAACTCTCCTTGGGCACTGCGCTCTAATTTTAGGTCGGGATTCTGACGGCAGAGGGCATAAAAATCCTCGGTTTGCAGTTGAATAAGGGGATCTAGGGTTACGGTAATCATGGGGAGAGGTGTCCATCCGCAATTCATTGATCATCATTGAATTCGCCCAATGCCAGGCTAAAGCCGGGTAAAACCGATTCCCCACTTAGGGTTGCAGGCAGGCTAACCAGAATAACATCCTGATCGGGGCGATAAATTTCCACCTGTTGCTGTTGGGGATTCACTAACCAGCCCAGGCGCAAACCACTGGCCAGATATTCCTGCATTTTTGCCTGTAAATCCGACAAGGTATCGCTACGGGATCGCAGTTCTATAACGAAATCGGGACAGAGGGGCGGAAATTTTTCCTGTTGTTCCCGGCTCAATGACTGCCACCGTTCCCCACTTACCCAAGCGGCATTAGGGGAGCGATCGCCACCGTTGGGCAAACGAAAAATCGTCGAGGAACTAAACACTTTACCCAGGCCGGTGCGGCGATTCCAAATGCCTAAATCAATAATGAAATCCGCTTCGCGGTTACCACTTAGTCCACCAACGGGGGGCATAACAATCAAATCTCCTCGCGCATTACGTTCCAAGGGGCGATCGCCGTTGACCAGACAAAGCCGATAGAACTGCTCATCGGTGAGGTTAACGGTGTCGAGTTTGAGGTTAACGGTATCCATGGCCAACCTCCCCTCCGTTAGTAGTAATTGCCCAC
>JBEAQB010000269.1:0-14928 GCA_041164125.1 Cyanobacteriota bacterium | reverse complement strand
CCCCCCTAGAGCCCCTAGGTTAATTGGAGATTGTTCCCCCACGTTTCCCAATGAATTGATTTAAGGAGTCAACTCCCTATGATGAATAACGATGCATTTAATCTGTCGGTTGAGCAGAAATTTCAACTTCAATGCTTGCAGCAAGAATATCAAGACCTTGATCGTGAACAGACAGTCAACTTTCTCCTAGAGACCATGCAGCAAATCATGGTGCGGGATAATCTAATCCGCGACTTAATGAAAAAGTCTTTATTTTCTTAGGAGGTTCTATCCTCGCGATAAAAACCGAGTGAATCCTAATCTCATGAACCACTCTCATCTCAGCGCAGCAGATGAGAGTTTTTCTTACTTCAGCAAAAAAAGTTGCTGAAACCCTCCACAGAATTTGACGTTAGGTTTCTCAGTAGAGTCTTCCCCATTCGTTGTTGAAACCCATTGCAGACGTAAAGCACTTACCGCTCTCATGTTGAAATGGATAGAGATAAAAGAAATATTTGCCTAGATCTGCTCGACGATGGACTGCAAAATACTAAAATGTTCTGGTGAGGCAGATGACGTTTATTTTCATTATGGATTTTCACCCCAAGCAGTAGTAGCTGTATACGAAAACACGCAATCCATAAACTAGCAACCAACAGCATCAGGGTCTAAACGCTTAACGCCACAGGAGGCATTGGCACAATGGAAGGTAAGTTTGAAGTAAAAAATCGACTCAATGAGGCGCTCAAGGCCCAACTCACCGCCATTAATCAATATTTTCTTCATGCTCGAATGTGTAAGAACTGGGGGCTCAACGGCCTTAATGCTTACGAATACCGCATGTCGATCACCGCGATGAAAAAGGCGGATAAGCTAATCGAGCGGATTCTATTTTTGGAGGGTTTGCCCAATTTGCAAAGTTTAGGAAAATTATTGATCGGTGAAACAGTTCCTGAAATCTTGCAAAATGAACTAACTTTAAACCAAACCCTGCGGGCTGATTTACTCAACAGTATCCAGTTTTGCGAAACCCAGCAGGATTATGTGAGTCGTGATTTGTTGGAGGATATCCTTAAGGAAACTGAAGAACAGCTTGATTGGTTAGAATCCCAGCAATGGCTGATTCAAAAGGCGGGCTTAGAGAATTATTTGCAATCAATGATGGCAGACTAGGGAAATCAACCAGACGAAAATTAGACCCAAGTGGTAGTCTGTTTTTGGGTTGTTTACATGAAAATCCTGCCATCATGGTCAATGCAAAATCTTCCCCCCAACGTCAGTGGAAACAGCCGAGTGGCAAAACATTGTTATATCTGCTCTGGGGCTTGTCTTTAGCCCTGGTGCCATTGTTAGGTTTCATCAAAGCACAATCGATCGCCGATCTGCTAGGTCCGTTCCTGGGGTTAGCCGTCACGGCTTTGGTAACCGCGTTGGTGGGCACTCAAGTTGTGCCGTTATTACACCGACTAAAAGCCGGTCAAATCATCCAAGAAGATGGCCCCCAGAGTCATTTCAAAAAATCAGGTACCCCCACCATGGGGGGGATCTTTTTTATCCCGATCGCCGTGGCGATCGCCTTGATAGGCACGGGGTTTCAGTGGGATGTGGTTGCTGTGGCCCTGGTGACGTTGGCCTATATGGGCATCGGTTGGGTAGATGATTGGCAAATTATCAAACACCGGTCCAATCAGGGATTGACTCCAAAGCAAAAGTTACTATTGCAGGGAGGGATTGCAGTTATTTTTTGTGTTTGGTTAGGGTTGACTCGGCCGGCCGACATTACGTCTGTGCAGATTTTGCAATTTACTCTCCCGTTGGGATTGTTTTTCTGGTTGGTAGCGATCTTTGCTTTGGTCGCTGAAAGTAATGCCACTAACCTAACGGATGGCGTTGATGGTTTGGCCGCGGGGACGGGAGCGATCGCCTTTGTGGGGCTGGGGGCATTGGTGGCGATCGACAATCCCGCCTTAGGGGTTTTCTGTGGCGCTATGGCTGGCGGCTGCATTGGTTTTGTGCATCATAACCATAACCCGGCTCGGATTTTTATGGGGGACACGGGGTCATTGGCCTTAGGCGGTAGCTTGGCGGCTGTTGGGATCCTATCGGGTCATTTGTGGGGATTATTACTGATAAGCGGTATTTTTCTTGCAGAATCCCTTTCGGTTATTGCTCAAGTCAGTTACTACAAGGCCACTAAAGGCCCCGATGGGGTTGGCAAACGTTTATTAAAAATGGCTCCCATCCATCACCACTTAGAGTTAACCGGCTGGAGTGAGACCCAGATTGTCGGTGCATTTTATTTGATCAATACGCTATTGGTCATCATGGCTGTCCTGACAACTTGACGGTCATCGCACCTTCCTAAAGCAAGGCAGGAGCAGCCGCTTGAACCGTTCAGTCCGTACCCTGTTCGCAATAGTCATGGAAACGGCGTGATAAATGCTCCACCGTTAGTCCCTGAGTCCAATATTCCAGAAGCGCTTGACCAAACGCCCAGGCATTGCGATCAGGGGCGACGGGATTATCCAACAATAACGGCCAGAGGGTCAGTAAATCGAAATTGGCGCTGGTGGCATCCTCCGTAACCAGTAGATTAAAGAGGTCATAGGCAAGTTGTAACTTACCCAACATGATCGGCAGTTGCTCAACGGGAATTTGTTCAGCGAGTAAGTAGGCCAGGGCAGGAGAACCGGTGGATAGATTCGATAAAAACTGTAGGATTGGACTTTTTAGGAAAGCTGTCACCCCCTGAGTCGTTGTCATTTGCAGGGCATAGCGGTCAATAATCTGGGCCGCTGCCGCTGCCCTGGCTTCGAGGTTCGTTAAAAAGCGAGCCAGGCGTTGTTGTTTGGCGGGAGTCATGACCTCTAAGAGGGTCAGCGCTAGATCATCCAAGCCGAATCCGGGGCGATGGGGGGGATCGGCATTGGCGATCGGCAGCACCTGTTGACAGTATTGGCCTAATTGTTCGTTGCGATACTTTACCGCATCCCGGATCGCTTTTTCTTTGGGCTTTTGACCCGTTTGCCAGTCGTAAGGGGGGAGCCATTCCCGCAACGGTCGGAGGCGATCCACTTGGGTGACCAGGCATAAAACTGGGCGGTCTGGGGCTAGGTTCTGTAGATCCTTGAGAAAATCTAGGTCCATTTGTAAGGAGGGATCTAGGGCCGGATTAAGCAATAAAATCACATCGGCTTTATCGGCATAATCCAACACTAATTCCCGCAAATCGGCCCGTTGACCCTGCTCATAACCGGGACTGTCCCACAGGGCTAAGCTTGCACCATCCTGAGTTTGCCATTGATATTCAGTAATCTCGGTGGTGCTAGGCAGGAGGTCGGTCACAGCTAACGTCTTCTGAAATAGGGCATTGATTAAACTGCTCTTGCCAGCCCCTGTTCTTCCCACGAGCAGAATCGTGACCGGTTCTTGTTCCACCTGTTCCGGCGATCGCCGTTGCGCTAATAACGCCTTGAGGGTTTGGGTCTGGGCTTTGGCAAGGGTCGGTTGAGTGACGTTGGCAAAACCGTCAGGGAGATTAGCCGGCAATGCCGGATTGTAAAGGGCGATCGCCTGACGGCAGAGAGTTCTTAACGTGGCCTCTCGCAGTTGTTGACTCAGATTCACCAGGAGTTTCTGGGTCGCTTGCTCATTACTCTCCTGACTCACATAACGGGCCACAGCAGCGGCGGGATTAAGTAGCCATTGACTCCAATTCCAGACCCGCCAAATTTTCCGTAACGAGGGTTCTAACGTTTGATAGACCTCATAGGATTGGTAAACCTGGGCAATAGACACCTGATTGAGGGTGGGGGATAGGGTCTCTATCCAACGGTCCATATCATCCACTGTGCCGCGTATCAACCGATAGGCATCGGGTAAGTAAATGTTTAAAAGGGGATATTGAACCTCGGGATAATAGCGCTGGGCGACGAGCGTAACCACTTGCTGACAGCGTTGCCAAAATAGCGGCCAGTCCTGCCAAGGGGGAACATCCTGACGAGAAGCCTGCAAAATGGTTTTCAGTTCCGTCTCAATGCCAGCAACAGTGTCATCTGGGGGCGCATCCGTTGGTTTGAGAGGGATAGTTGCGGCTTGGCTGAATAGGGGCTGTTCCCATTGGGCGCTTGTTGGGGTTGTCCACCGCACCAACAACCACCGCCAGCCGACTAACAGAAGGACGAAAATAGCCCAGATCCAGTTCATGCCCCAGGCATTAATTTGCCAACTGGCCGCAACCAGAATGACAATCACCACCAGAATGATCGGAAAACTCAGCCCGACCCATTGCCAACGGGAAAGACGCATAAAAACCATCGGGTAAGACGTTTGCAGAAGACGTATCCGACAGGTGTTTGGATTGATAAACATTCATGCGGATGGCGAGACTCGAACTCGCAAGGCAAAGCCACACGCCCCTCAAACGTGCGCGTATACCAATTCCGCCACATCCGCGTTTTCAGTTATCTTACCATGGTCAGCTACCAAATTAGCATTAGATCTTTTCTCACAGCTAGCGGGCAATATGCACGGATTTGTCTCAGGGAGTCTGGCGCTTCAGACTGGGACTAGGTCAAATAAAAGTTGGCAATCATGGCGAAGAGAAAAGTAAACAAAAGCAATAAAACGGATAGATACAGTAAGGGTCGCCAGCGAAACGTCACTAACCAAAGCGCTAAATTTTGTAGATTGAAGAGGGCACTAAGCAGCAAAAATCCCAGGCTTGACCCTAGCCAGACTTGATCTTGCAACGGTGTCACTAAGGCTTGGTGATTAAATGACCCTAGCGGCAAGAGGAATCCAAGACCCATCATCACTAATGTTTGAGCGATGAGGTGTTGGCCGGCCCATTGGAGTAAGGAGAGTTGAGGCAAAAACAGGACAATGCCAGCGGCGATCGCCGTTCCCAGCACTAAAACGCCGCCAAACTCTTGAACTTCTTCAATAATATTACGCCCCAATAACTGCAATTTTTGCGATAGAGCAAGGTCAAGGTTCGACTGAATACCGCCGCCAAAAATTATTCCCCCACTTCGTGGGAGGCTTGCCTGGCTGGATTTGAGCGCGATTAATGCCCCTGAGCGTAAGAGGGGAATGTTATCTAGGGGGTTGACTGCCTTGTCCCCCTCAACTTGGCGCGATACACGATAGGTGCTGAAGGTTAACCCCAAGACAATTGCTAGCAACCAGGTCAGGAAAATGGTCAGAAAAATTAAGCGGGGTTGATGATAGAAGGCAAATAAACTGTCGGCCAATGCCAAGATGTTGAGCGTCGGGGCCGCAATCAAAAAACTGACCGCCAGCGGAATCGGTGCCCCCTGTAATAATAATCGCCTGGCGATCGGTACACTCCCGAAGGCCCCCACGGGTAACAGAAAGCCCAAGGCACTACCGACCAGACTCCCCAAGAGACGGTTACGGGGGAAATTTGCCACCCATTTTTGTTCATCTGTCCAAATCAAAAATGTGCTAGACAGGGTGATGCCTAATAGTAGCCACGGGAGGGAGAGTAACAAAGCGCTACTCATCAGGGTAACAAACTGTCTGAGTAAGGCAAGATAATTCATCAGCACTGAAAATAAACACTCAAAGCCAGCAAAAAATCCCCCAAAAAGCGGGGGAAAGTGACGAAAAAGTCTGTTGGCAGAGACCGGACTCAAACCTAGCTATGCTTGGGGCCTAAACCCATTTTGGGGGCATAAACAGCTCGATCGCCCAGTTCGTCTTCAATGCGTAATAAGCGATTGTATTTAGCAACCCGTTCAGAGCGACACAACGATCCGGTTTTAATTTGACCGGCCCGGGTCGCCACCGCTAAATCGGCGATCGTTGTATCTTCCGTTTCCCCAGAACGATGGGAAATGACAGAACGGTAACTGTAACGGGTGGCCAGGGAAATGGTTTCCAAGGTTTCACTTAACGAGCCAATTTGGTTAAGTTTGATCAAAATGGCGTTGGCGATGCCTAAATCGATCGATTTTTGTAACCGAATGGGATTGGTGACCATCAAATCATCCCCGACTAATTGGGTTTTTGTGCCCAGGGTTTGGGTTAACTCGACCCAATTATCCCAATCATCTTCTTGCAGTCCATCTTCAATGGAAACAATGGGATACTGGCTCACTAACTTGGCTTGGTAGTTGATAAATTCTTGGGGAGAGTGGGGGCCACCATCGTAAACATATTGACCATTTTGATAAAACTCACTCGACGCAATATCCATTGCCAGAGCAATTTGGCTCCCAGGTTGATAACCCGCTTTTTCGATCGCCTCAATCAAAATATCTAAGGCTTGTTGATTGGAGGTCAGGTTGGGGGCATATCCCCCTTCATCGCCGACTCCCCCCGACAGTAGTTTGCGTTCCTTGAGCACTTTTCCCAACACGGCAAAGACTTCTGCTCCCCACCGGAGTCCTTCTTTGAAGGTATCGGCCCCCACGGGCATAATCATAAATTCTTGAAAATCAACGTTATTGTCGGCATGTTCCCCGCCGTTAATAACGTTCATCATCGGGACGGGTAACACATTGGCTAACGGCCCCCCCAAGTAGCGATAGAGGGGAACGTCTAATTCAGCGGCGGCGGCTTTGGCTGTGGCCAAGGAAACAGCCAAAATGGCATTGGCCCCCAATTCTTTTTTGTTGTCTGTGCCATCGCGGTCAATCATCGCTTGATCCACCGCTAGTTGGTCAAATGCATCCAAGCCAGTCACAACAGGGGCAATTTTTTCGATTACATTCCGCACAGCCTTGGCAACGCCTTTGCCATCATAGCGTTGGGGATCGTTGTCGCGGAGTTCGTGGGCTTCAAAACTCCCCGTCGATGCGCCACTGGGAACTTGGGCGATGCCATAGGCACCGGTTTCTAGTCTGACTTCAGCTTCCACCGTCGGACGACCACGAGAATCTAAAATTTCACGGGCGGCGATCGCCTCAATGGTGACAGGGACTTTACTTAACATCGTTATTGTAGTGCTCCAAACGCGAGGGGTTTGCTGTGACAGGATAATTATAGGCATCCTCCGACGTCTCGCCACATTGCTAGGCTAACCTTTTTGTCGGCTTTTGTAGATACAGTCCGCCAAGGAGAGAATTTTGCTTGTATGATCAGGGAACTTTGGTCGCTAAGACTAGCTTCGCTGCTCCGGAGGTCAAGTCCCGCTGGCTAAACTCAAAGGTTTTAAATCAAAAGTATTTGTTATGGCTTGGACTCCTTCCTACCGACCCCAACAACTCTCTCTCGGACCGCTAGAGCAAGAAATTTTAGAGATTTTGTGGCAATTGGAATCGGCAACGGTCAAAGAGATTCACGAACAGATTTTGGCCGACCCAGATCGGGAACTTGCCTATTCATCGGTTACAACAGTGTTAAATCGCCTGACCAAAAAAGGGTGGTTAGTGTGCCAGCGCCAGGGCAAGGCGTTTGTCTGGACGGCGAAAGTGACAGCAGAGCAGGCCAAAGCCGTTAAATCCTATGAGCAATTACAGCAGTTTTTAGCCATTAGTAATCCCGATGTTGTCGCAGCCTTTGCGGATAGTTTAGATGTCGCTAGCATTGAACAGTTGTCGGCAATTGCCGACCGGTTACAAGCAGCCCGGCAACAACGGCAGGAGCAATAGTCATGCATGGGATTTTGTTTATCCTAGCCATTGGCTTAGCCTGGGGAATTCGCTACGGTACCAAACTGTGGACGGGTCGTTTATCTTGGGGGAGCGCACTCACCGCATTTGCTGTGCCACCCTTAATTTTAATTAGCACCAGTGTGGCGATCGTTCTGATGGGCTGCGGGCAAATGTTTGGTGTGCCGGCCCGGATGGGCAGCCATTTACTTGCTTGGTTATTTTTGGGGTGGACAATGGTTTGCTGTCTCGGGTTAGCCTGGCAAACAATTAAAACGGTACGCTCAGTTCAAAATCAGCCCCAAATTGCTTACCAAGGCCAACTAATGCGTCTATTGGCAACGGAGTTTCCCTACAGTGCCCAGATTGGTTTATGGTCACCGGAATTAGTTGTCAGCCAAGGCTTATTCTCTCTGTTATCACCGACCCAACTGGCGGCGGTTCTCGCCCATGAAAATGCCCATATTACTTATCGCGATACCTTAACTTTCTTCCTCCTTGGTAGTCTGCGACGGTTAACATTTTGGTTGCCTCAAACTGAAGCCTTATGGCAAGAACTGCTCTGGCAACGGGAATGTCGGGCGGATCGTAAAGCGGCGGAAAGCTGCGATCCCTTGGTTCTAGCGGAAGCGTTGGCCCTAGTGGCCGAATCGGCCATGATGCAAGCAGTAATGCCCTTGGCTGTCCCCTTCCATACCCAGGGTGATCGCCTATTGGCGCGCATTAATCAGTTATTAGATTTACCCCAGCGAACCACCCCGCCGCCCCTCAGTCGCTATTGGCTGTCTTTTCGCTTTTTGGCGATCGCCCTGGTGCCCTTATTATTTATCCCTTGGCATATTAAGTAATCATCATTAACCATGAGCATGCCTCTTGAACCCAATTCCCCTGCCCCTGATTTTGCGGCCCCCAACGCCGCAGGACAACTGGTTACGTTGTCAAACTTTGCAGGTCAATGGTTAATCCTATATTTTTACCCCAAGGATAATACCCCTGGTTGTACGACTGAGGCGATCGCCTTTAGTGAAAAGTTGTCTGAATTTGCCGAGTTAAATGCCACCATTATTGGCGTCAGTCCCGACTCAGAGGCTAGCCATGGCAAATTTATTGATAAACACCATTTAACGATTCAATTACTCAGCGATCCTGACCATCAAATTGCGGCAGCGTATGGGGCCTGGGGACTCAAAAAATTTATGGGCAAAGACTATATGGGCATTATTCGTTCCACCTTCTTAATCGATCCCAGTGGTAAGATTGCCAAAATTTGGTCTAACGTGCGGGTCAAGGGGCATGTCGAAAAAGTCCTGCAATGCCTTCAAGCAGCTAGTGTCGCATAACCATCAAGACAGGTTGTTGAATCCTGAGCAGATTACCCGTTAAAGCAGCTTTTCATCCCTCATGCTCAATTTCCCTGCTATTGCAAAATACTCCCGTGGTCTAAAACCGTGGACAATTGCTAGCTGGGCGATCGCCCTGTGGATGGCCATTCCCGTTCTGTTCGTCATTCTGGGACTGTTTAACTGGCAAGGGGACATTTGGCAGCAACTCTGGGAAACGGTATTAGGAGATTATGTGGTTAACTCCCTCTGGCTGATAGTAGGGGTCGGTTCAGGGGTTTTGTTTTTTGGCATTGGCACGGCTTGGTTGGTGACCATGTGTCGTTTTCCCGGTGCCCGTTGGTTGGAATGGGCCCTGCTGTTGCCGTTGTCCGCTCCAGCCTACTTATTGGCCTACAGTTACAGCAATTTGTTGGACTTTTATGGCCCAGTTCAGTCCTGGTTAAGGCTGCTATGGGGGTGGGAATTGGCAACAGATTACTGGTTTCCGAATATTCGTTCCCTCTGGGGGGCGATCGCCATGCTGGTCTTGGTTTTGTATCCCTATGTTTATCTATTGACGCGATTAGCCTTCCTCGAGCAAGGCGTTTATACCCTGGAAGCAAGTCGGTCTTTAGGGTGCACCCCCTGGCAGAGTTTTTATCGGGTGTCGCTACCATTAGCACGTCCGGCGATCGCCGCTGGGTTGGCCCTGGTGTTGATGGAAACCCTGAATGATTTTGGCACGGTGCAATATTTTGGCGTCAATACCTTCACCACAGGGATTTACCGGACTTGGTTCGGCCTGGGGGAACGGCAAGGGGCGGTACAACTGGCAGCCGTACTCATGATTTTTATTCTGGGCTTAATTTTGTTAGAACGGTGGTCACGACGGCAGGCTAAATTTTATCAACCCAGTAGTCCCCAACAATATTTGCCCCGCTATCAACTGTCTGGAATCCGGGCGATCGCCGCCCTAGGCTTTTGTTTCTTTCCTTTTGGCTTAGGGTTTGTTGCGCCGGTGCTCTATTTACTACATCTCACCCTCGCCTATGCCCAAGAAAGTAATAATTTCGGACAATTAGCGTCCCATAGCCTCATCTTAGCCAGCATCACAGCGGCGATCGCCCTCCTACTGGGATTAGTGTTAGCCTACGGCCAACGCCTTAGTCGTCAACCCCTAACCTACTTAGCTGTTAAACTCGCCGCAATGGGGTATGCCGTCCCCGGTTCCGTCATTGCGGTTGGGGTGTTAGTGCCGGCTGGGCGGTTTGATAATTGGTTTGCCAACTGGTGGGAATATCAATGGGGCGGGGAAATGGGTTTAGTGTTAAGCGGGACAATCACAATTTTGGTCTACGCCTACTTAGTGCGTTTTTTATCCGTCGCCTTGGGATCTTTAGAGAGTAGCTTAGGCAAAATAAAACCCAGCCTAGACGATGCGGCCCGGAGCCTAGGCAAACCCCCCACAGAGATTCTGTGGCAAGTACATTTGCCTTTGATGAGTGGTGGTTTGCTGACGGCGCTGATGTTAGTGTTTGTAGATGTCATGAAAGAACTGCCCGCAACCTTGGTCATTCGCCCCTTTAACTTTGACACACTCGCAGTCAGAGTTTATCAGTATGCGTCCGATGAACGGTTGATTGAAGCGGCGGCCCCGGCCCTAGCGATCATTGCTGCTGGCATGATACCCGTCATTTTTCTCAGCGTACAAATTGCTCGCTCTCGCCCGGGGGAATCCATCTAACCATTACGGGCGAATCAGTAGTTGCCCTAAACACGATAGTTCTCCCTCGTTGAGGTGTAGGGATTCAATCTCGACATCCTCTCCTAAATCCACCATTAAGGGGGTTAAGTGTTGGTTCTGAATTGTTGGGAGACCCGCTAGGGTAATCTCTGCGAGATGCAGGCGCTTGGGGCTGACCAGTTGCAAACCAGCACTTAGCGTGACAGTCCCGCTTTGACCCACTTGATCGGTTACCTGGCCTTGCAGGCGAAAAGATTGCTGTTCTAAGGCGATCGCCTGCCATTGAAACTGATAGGGAGCCAGTGCCGCTTCGGGCTCGGGGATCCCTTCCTGCGCAAGAAGCGCCATGAGTAATTCGCTGAAGGCGTTGGCTAGAAGCTCGGACGCCAACGATGCTTGTAAATGGGATTGGGAGAGTTGCACTGCACCGCTGACCCGAATCGGTTCAAGTAGTTGCAAAGGTTTGCCCTTAATAACTTGACCGATATTGATGCGGATATTTTCCCCCTTGAGTAAAACACGACCAAGTTGTAGTCCTTGATAAATTGCCTGATGACTGATCAGCTCAACTTTCGGGACATAACCCCGCAAAATTTGGTGGTCTTTGCCGTCAATGGAAAGGTCTAGGGTCTCTACCCCGTCAACTTGGGAACGAAGCCAAAGTCTGAGGGCCGGCGCTAGAATTTTGCCAATCAGATTACTGTCAACGGCAATGGGCATAGGACAATAGTGATAGCTTGGTTTTCGCCGAGGGAGAAGTAGTGAGAATAAACTTATCTTAGCATGAGTTAGGCTCGCTTTCTGTGACTGGGCGTTGGACTGATCTCACGCCGTGGTCTTGTCATCGAATGTCATATTGTCAGATATGACTCTACTGATTTCATCATGTTTTTTAAGTTTGAAGCCGACTTTATCCAATCTCTCCGCTGCATTCCGATGGTTGTCCGTTACAATCTCGACACCTGTGGCGTAAAACTCACACTCGCCCATTGGCATCAATTGAGTTACGAACAACGGGAGTATTTAGCCACGGCCAAGTGTCAAACATGGGCGGAAACGAATCACTATCGAGAGACGTTACAAAGGTGGTTGATAGCACTGACGGGCAAACCGGCTAATTCCTTACCGATCGCAGATTTTCCCGATTGGCTGAATGGTGAACACATTCCTGACACAGTTCATAAGGCTTACCAAGAAAAGGCCGGGAGATCAATCCTCTCCCTAGAAGCCTGGCAACAGTTAACCCCCCTACAACGATTTGCCTTAATTAAATTAAGTCGTCCTGGCCATGAAAACCGGAATTTTGTCTTTGCGCTTAAAGAGTTTGGGTTGGACCGATCCTAGTCTTGCCCTTGGCAAGGACGGGAAAAGCCCGTAAATCTTGGGTTAACTCTATCGATAGACATAAAACACATGACATCATGTACTTTTTGCATAAAGTGCGCATTTCAGTAGCTAAAATTACAAAATATTTCCAATTGTCTGAATAGAGTGATGACGATTTAATATTGGGTTAACAACAACTGTGGCGAATAAATTTGAGACGATCAAAGCCGCAAAAGACGGCCTGGCAGTACGAGACGAACTGGCCGATTTTGTGAAGCTTGGCTGGGACAAGATTCCTGTGGAAGACCGCGATCATCGTTTGAAATGGTTGGGGATTTTTTTTCGTCCCGTCACGCCGGGGGAATTTATGCTTCGCTTGCGGGTACCCCACGGGATTCTCACCAGTGAACAGTTGACGGTATTGGGGGACATTATTGAGCGGTACGGCGATCGGGGTAGTGGCGACATCACCACCCGGCAAAATATTCAGGTGCGGGGCATTAAATTAGAAGATATTCCCGATATTTTTGAGCGGTTTACCGCCTGTGGACTGACTTCGGTGCAGTCGGGCATGGATAATGTCCGTAATATCACCGGATCGCCAGTGTCAGGCATTGACCGGGATGAACTGATTGATACCCGGACCTTGGTGCAAGCGGTGCAGGACATGATCACCGGTAAGGGTCAGGGCAATCCCGAGTTTACCAATTTACCCCGCAAATTTAACATCGCCATCGAAGGGGGACGGGATAATTCGGTTCATGCAGAAATTAATGATGTGGCCTTTGTGCCGGCCCAGCGGGAAGGGGAGTGGGGTTTTAATGTGCTGGTAGGGGGCTTCTTTTCCTCCCGACGCTGTGAGGCGGCCATTCCCCTCAATGCCTGGGTTCCCCCGGATCAGGCGGTGGTGGATCTGTGCCGGGCCATTTTAGAGATATTTCGAGACCACGGCCCCCGGGCAAACCGTCAGAAGTCGCGGTTGATGTGGTTGATTGATGAGTGGGGCATTGAGCAATTCCGCACGGCGGTGGCAGCAAAATTATCCTTTTCCCTGTTAGACGCTGTCCCGGAAGATGGGATGGATCGGCAAAAACAGGATTTTCTGGGGGTACATCCCCAAAAACAGGCGGGGCTAAATTTTATTGGCCTTCATATCCCTGTGGGGCGGTTATATGCAGCGGATTTTAAGGAATTGGCTCGCCTAGCGGCCACCTATGGCGACGGGGAAGTGCGGTTAACGGTGGAGCAGAATGCCATTTTGACCCATGTGCCGGACGATCGCCTGGCGGATTTGTTGGCGGAACCGTTATTGACGCGATTTCCCTTAGATCCCACGACGTTAACGCGATCGGTGGTGTCCTGTACCGGAGCGCAATTCTGTAATTTTGCCTTGATTGAAACCAAAAATCGGGCGATCGCCATGGCGGAACGGTTAGCCCAGCGGTTAGAAACGCCCAAACCGGTGCGGTTCCATTGGACCGGCTGCCCCAACTCCTGCGGCCAACCCCAGGTGGCGGATATTGGCTTGATGGGGACGAAGGTGCGGCGGGAGGGTAAAACCGTCGATGGGGTGGATATTTATTTAGGGGGTAAAGTGGGGCCAGAGGCTAAATTGGGGCAATGCGTCCACAAAGGCGTCCCCTGTGATGAGTTGGAACCCCTATTGACCCAAATTTTGATTGACCAGTTCGGCGCTTGCCTACGTTAAGGGGCAAAACGATGACGTTAATTTCCGTGGCCACGGCAACCCAGTTACTAAAAACCCATTGGCCGGATTGGGGCACCACCGAGGTTAGTTTAGATTACCCCCTCCCCGCCCCGTTGCAGGAAGCCATTGTGACCGATCGCCCCTATCCCCCTGGCGATCGGGTGATGATGGATGGCATTGCCTTAAACGCCCAGGCTTACCAAGGAGGACAGCGGCGGTTTCCTGTGGTCGGCACCGTGGCCGCTGGCGATCCGCTGCAATCCCTCCCTGACCCCCAGGGCTGTGTGGAAATTATGACCGGTGCGTTACTGCCTCCCGATTGTGATTTGGTGATTCCCTATGAGGACATTCAGATCACTGATGGGGTCGCCCAGGTGATAGTGGAGCGGGAACGCCCCCCCTATGAATTTGTCCACCGTCAGGGGAGTGATCGGGGCGCTGGGGAAACCGTCCTCCATGGCAATGAGGCTTTAAACGGCCCCCGCTGGGGGATCCTCGCTTCCGTGGGCAAAACAACGGTTATTGTCCGGCGATCGCCGAAAATTGAAATTATTACCACCGGCGATGAACTGGTGGCGGTGCCGGAACAGCCCCAACCCCATCAACTGCGGCGATCTAACAGCTATGCCCTGCAAGCCTCTTTGCTAAAAGCGGGGTATCAGGAGATAACGATCACCCACCTACCGGACGACCCGATCGCCATTGCCGACCATTACCAACGGGCAGTGACGCAGTATGATTTGTTGATCTATTCCGGGGGCGTTTCCCAGGGAAAATTTGATTATTTACCCACAATCTGGCAGGAACAGGGGGTAACGCAATATTTTCACGGGGTGGCCCAACGCCCCGGTAAACCCCTCTGGTTTGGGGTAGATCAGGATCACAACACCGCCATTTTAGGGCTACCGGGCAATCCCATTTCTAGCTTGGTGTGTTTACACCGCTATGTGATTGAACAACCGGTGCAGTACGCTCAACTGACCGCTGATGTTACTTTCGCACCGCCCCTGACCTATTTTTTACCCGTTAAACTAACCCATACCGCCGCTGCCACCTTGACCGCTGAACCGATGTCCGTGCAAAATTCCGGTGCCTTTTTAGGCTTAGCCCACACCAGCGGCTTTGTGGAACTCCCAGCGACGCAATCAACGTTTAACGCCGGAGACTGCTTTCGCTGTTTTGTGTGGTGAGGATGATGGCAAGTCAGTTAGTGGATCATTACGGTCGGCG
>JBEAQB010000268.1:0-6057 GCA_041164125.1 Cyanobacteriota bacterium | reverse complement strand
CCACTAGCAAGGATGTTAAGGAGTTCGGCGAGGTCTCGACACTGAGGCTCGACCCGAAGTGCTCACTCGAGCCGCGCACGGCGCATCCCCACGGATAAATCCGGGGGTTTTCCCGCGCCATTGATCTTGATAACTTATGCTACCATCGAGAAAAAAATTTTTAGCCCCTCCCCGTCCATGGCCAAGGTTTTGGTTTTAAATGCTTCCTACGAGCCGCTTAACATTACCAACTGGCGGCGAGCGGTGGTGTTATTGCTCAAAGGAAAAGCAGAGACGCTAGAAAGTAACGGCAAATTCATCTACACTGACTTTCCCTTACCGACTGTTATTCGTCTGCGGCACTACATCAAGGTTCCCTACAAGGAAATTCCCCTAACCCGCCGTAATCTATTAGAGCGCGATCGCCATACTTGTCAATACTGCAACTATAAAGGGGATCAACTTACCTTAGATCACGTTATTCCCCGGTCGCGGGGAGGTGGTGATACTTGGGAAAACTTGGTAGCAGCCTGTGTACGGTGCAACATCAAAAAAGGAAATCGCACCCCCAAAGAAGCGCAGATGTCCCTAAATTATCCCCCTCGCCGTCCCTACAGCAGTTTGCTGTTTGAAATTATCAAGCACACCCGCAACGACAATAATCAAGAATGGCGCAAGTATGTGATTGGAATTTGATACTCCCGGTGATCGCGTTAACCACTGAGATTTGACTCGAAGGATAGTCACCCATGCCCGAAAACTATACAATTCTAAATAATCGTTGTCAGTTTTCCTTGGCGAAACTGGCACTGATTGGCATAATTTTTTCATATCGCAACCATTCATCGCTTTGGTCATAGGAGACAATTCATGAAACTTCTTTCTCGCCTTTTGGTCGTGTGCAGTTTGCTCATCGGACTAATGGGCTTTGTCGGAGCAGATATCGCCCACGCCCTTACTCCGTCCCCCATTTTGGCTGAACTCAACGCCGTTGATGCTAAATTAACCACCGACTACGGGCAAAAAATTGATTTAAACAACAGCGATATCCGTGATTTTCGGGATCTGCGCGGATTTTATCCCAACTTAGCCAGTAAAATCATTCAAAATGCTCCCTACGACAATATTGAAGACGTCTTAGACATTCCGGGCCTTAGCGATCGCCAAAAAGGTCGCTTACAGGCCAACCTAGATAACTTTACAGTGACTGAGCCCAGTATTGAGTTGATTTCTGGGGATGATCGCATCAACCCTGGCGTTTATTAATCCCTTGACTCAACTTTCTGCCGGCCCTCTGACTACCCATCCCGATAATTTCGGGATGGGTTTTGCTATATTTGATTGATTCCACATTTATTTCAGCTTGAAACCCCACAGTGTCGGGGCATTGATGGTTAGGCTAAGAATCTTATCGGCGCAGGGTTCGACAATGGTGTTAGGATCACCTGAGAAGAAGAAACGTCATACCACATAAGGAAAACACGTTAAATGCAAGAGTTTGACAAGTCAATATCCTTCGATGGACGGGATATAAGGCTCAAGATGGGAACCCTCGCCCCGCAAGCAGGTGGTTCAGTCCTCATTCAATCCGGCGACACGGCAGTATTGGTCACGGCGACCCGAGCTAAAGCAAGAGACGGCATCGATTTTCTGCCCTTGACAGTGGACTATGAAGAGCGGCTCTATGCTGCAGGACGAATCCCAGGGGGGTTTCTCCGCCGCGAAGGTCGTCCCCCGGAAAAGGCGATTCTCGTTAGTCGCTTAATTGATCGCCCGTTGCGTCCCCTGTTTCCCCAATGGTTACGGGATGATTTACAGGTTGTCGCGACGACCCTGTCGATGGATGAAGAAGTTCCCCCCGATGTATTAGCCGTGACTGGCGCTTCGGTGGCGGTTATTTTGGCCCAGATTCCTTTCCAGGGCCCCATGGCGGCGGTCCGGGTTGGTCTGGTTGGGGATGACTTCATCATTAATCCCACCTACCGGGAAGTTTACAACGGTGACTTGGATCTGGTTGTGGCCGGAACCCCTGCGGGAATTGTCATGGTGGAAGCGGGGGCCAATCAGTTACCAGAGCAGGATATCATCGAGGCGATCGATTTTGGTTATGAAGCTGTACAAGATTTAATTGCAGCTCAACGGGAACTGATGGGGGATCTCGGTCTCAGTTTAGCGACCTTAGATCCGCCCCCCGTCAATGAAACCCTAGAGAAATTTATTGAGAAGCAAGCGACCAAGAAAATCATTAAAGTGCTTAACCAATATGATTTGGGGAAAGCTGGCCGGGATGCGGCCTTGGATGAGATTAAAGCCTCTGAGGTGGAAGCACCGATCGCCACATTGCCTGAAACCGATCCCATGAAACAGGCGGTTGAAGAAGATAGCAAAGCCATTGGTAACCTCTACAAAGCATTGACCAAGAAGTTAATGCGTAAACAAATTATCGAGGAAGGCGTTCGGGTCGATGGTCGCAAACTTGAACAAGTCCGCCCTATTACCTGTGAAGTGGGTTTATTACCCCGGCGGGTTCATGGGAGCGCTCTATTTACCCGTGGCTTAACCCAGGTTCTCTCTTTGGCAACCTTAGGGTCTCCTGCGGATGCTCAAGACTTGGGGGATGATCTGCACCCAGAAGACGAAAAACGTTATCTGCACCACTACAACTTTCCTCCCTATTCCGTCGGGGAATCCCGCCCGATGCGTTCTCCTGGACGGCGGGAAATTGGACACGGTGCGTTGGCAGAACGGGCAATCTTACCCGTCCTTCCCCCTCAGGAAACCTTTCCTTACGTAGTGCGTGTGGTGTCGGAATGTTTATCCTCCAATGGCTCGACTTCTATGGGGTCAGTGTGTGGTTCAACCCTTGCCTTGATGGATGCTGGTGTCCCCATTATTAAACCCGTTAGCGGTGCCGCCATGGGATTGATTCAAGAAGGGGACGAGGTACGGATTCTTACCGATATTCAAGGCATTGAAGATTTTCTGGGGGATATGGACTTTAAAGTGGCGGGAACAGATGCTGGCATCACCGCCCTGCAAATGGACATGAAAATTTGTGGTCTGAGTATGGACGTCGTCTCCAAAGCGATCCTGCAAGCGCTACCGGCCCGACTCCACATTTTAGACAAGATGTTGTCCACCATCCGTGAACCCCGGCCTGAGCTATCTCCCTTTGCGCCGCGTTTACTCACCCTCAAAATCGAGCCGGAACACATTGGTATGGTCATTGGGCCTGGGGGTAAAACCATCAAGGGCATTACCGAGCAGACCAGTTGTAAGATTGACATCGCCGACGACGGTACCGTCACCATTGCCTCTAGTGAAGGGGAACGGGCCGAACGGGCACGGCAAATGATTTACAACATGACCCGCAAACTCAATGAAGGGGAAGTTTATTTGGGTCGCGTTACTCGCATTATTCCCATCGGTGCCTTCGTAGAAGTCTTACCCGGCAAAGAGGGAATGATCCACATTTCCCAATTAACGGAAGGACGCGTGGGCAAAGTGGAAGATGAAGTCGGCGTCGGCGATGAGGTCATCGTCAAAGTGCGGGAAATTGATAGCAAAGGGCGTTTGAATCTAACCCGTCTTGGTATTCATCCTGATGAGGCGGCAGAAGCCCGTCGCAATGCCAGTCGCAATTAATCGCGCCCCACTATTTCATCAGACTCCCCCAAATGGGGGAGTTTTTTTTGAGGAAAATCACGCCAGCGATGTCAGGCGATAAAAGTGACTCTGCCTTGTAGGATAAGTAAGTAATGTTCGTTGTGGTTCAAATTAGCCGCAGTGTTGAGGGTATGAACAAATACGATCAATCGTCTCGACCTTGGTGGATTCAGCATTTGGATAAGGGCGTGTTCGCGGGGGGAATATTCTACGTGATCCTTGTAACGACTGGGATTCTCTGGCAGGCCCGCCAACCGGCAGAAGAGGCGATCGCCGAGGGGAAACCAGCCGAAATTGTGACCCCAGCCGACCAAGAATTCATCGCCTATTTGCAACAGTCTTTAACAACCCTAAAGCAGGCCTCTCTCGCTGCACCGAACGTGGCTGAGACAACAGTGGCGATCACCAACGAGTCCCCCACCGTTTCTCCCCAGACCCCTAGTCCGCCGCCGCCCACCACCACCGTCGTTGAACGGTATTATTATCCGGTTTACCCCCATAATGCCGCCGCGCCGACGCTCTCTCAGCCCGTCGTACCACCACCGCCCCAAGCCCCCCCGGCTGCACCCATGGTTGCCAGCGTCACCAAGCACCATTTAGTGGGAATTTTAGAGTCCGGTGATCGATCTACAGCCCTTTTTCGTTGGAATGACATCACCCAAAGGATTCAACTCGGGGAGGCGATCGGCAGTAGTGGTTGGCAGTTAACCGCCGTCGTGGGTCAAAGGGCGATATTATCCCACCAGGGTAAAACGCGGTATCTTGAAGTGGGGCAAAGTTTTTGAATTGTCCTCCACCGTGCTAGTTTTGGGAGAAGCCGTTTAAGATGGGTGTCTTTGATGATGTCAGCCGTTTTTTAGAGGACCGTCTGGAGGAGTTTTTACAGAACAATCCCCATTTAGAATTACAAGCCTTAGGGGAGCAGTTGCGGGAACAAGAAGCTGATGCTAGGCAACTGCTCGTCACCTTGGAGCGAAAAAAACAAGATCAAGAAGCTCAAATTTTGACCCTGGCCGAGGATATTCAGGCTTGGCATGGTCGTATCAAAAAAGCCCAGGACTCGAATCGTCTTGATTTAGCCCAGGCGGCCCAGGCACGGGAAGCCGCGTTATTGCGCCAGGGCAATCAAGTCTGGGGACAACGGTTGGGCACTGAGCAGAGAATTAAACAAGCTCAGGAATTACTCCAAGAGATCCAGCAACGTCAACAACAGGTTCAGCAACGGGCTAAACAAGTTCAAGCAGAGCAAAAGATGGCGGCGGCCCAAAAAGCCGCCACAGCCACAGACACAACAGGCTGGAATCAAGGCGAGAACCATCAACCCTACCGGCGTGAACTTGATCCCCTTGATGCGGAGTTTAAACGTTGGGAATTAGAGGAAGAGTTGCAAACAATGAAGCGGAAGATGGGCACGTGAGGTTTTTCGTTGGCTAACAACGCCTCAGGAATTTCTAACGACGACATCCCCGCCAATTTTGCCTTTATCCGCCCTCTGGTTGTCTTTAACACCGTCAGCCGTTTGAACAAATAAGGTCAACAAAGCGGCGATCGCCAAAAATCCCCCTCCCAGCTCCACCGCTAAGAGGCGATCGTCATGGAGAAAAGACTGCATTACCCAGCCGAAGGTTAGCGAAATGCCAATCTCAGGCAGGACAATAAAAAAATTAAAAATCCCTTGATAAATTCCCCGCTGCTGAGTGGGAATGGTATGGGTCAAAATGGCATAGGGAATGGACTGAGCGCTGGCCCAGGCCATGCCAAATCCCACCATTGGTATTAACAAAAAGCTGGGGCGATCGATGCTGCCCACCAAGATTAACCCCGCACCGCCACAGATAAGACACAGACAATGTAGAAGCTTGCGACTTATACAGCGGGCAAGTAACGGCAACAAAAAAGAGAATAAAATACAGACCGCATTAAAAACGGCAAAGCACAAACCGGCCCATTCAATACCACTGTTGTAAAGGGGAGAATTGAGATCCACTGCCCTAAAAATATTGCGAGCCACTGCTGGGGGAAAGTAAATAAAAAAGCAAAAAATCCCCAACCAAGTGAAAACTTGGACGCCTGCCAATTGCAGCATGGTTTTGGGTAAGTGGGTCAAGACCGCCAAAATTTGCTGCAAACTATTCCCCAAGCCCCCTCGGGTATCCTTCAAGGCCTTAAACTGCTCTAGGTTATCCGGCGGGCGCTCAGGAGTACTGCATACCGTCCAAAGAATCGTGCTTAGAAATAATCCTGCCCCCACATAAAAAGCAATCTCCACTGTCAGGGGGATGCGACGAAGCCCAGTCGTCAGGGAATCAACCTGAAAAAGGTGATTGAGCAACCATGGCATACTAGAAGCGGTAATTGCCCCCATCCCCACCATGACACTCTGCATGGCAAATCCCTGGGTTCGTTGCTCTT
>JBEAQB010000267.1:0-7372 GCA_041164125.1 Cyanobacteriota bacterium | reverse complement strand
CCCTTGACCCTGACATCGATATCGAGGGGGGCAATTCTTCCGGTAGATCTTCTGGTAGGTCAATTTCAAGCTCTCCGATGACGTATCCCTTCCCAATGCCAAAGGGTTGGTCATCAAACTTCACTAACTCCCTAAGCACATTCCCTGGCTTACTCATTGTCTTGAGGGAATTGAGATATAAATCCTTGGTGTTGATCGGATCTGGGGCCAAGATCACAAACTCACTTCCTTCCTTAGCCAAAATGGGAAACGTCCCCTCGATCACCGTGCGGTCTGCCCGTTGACCCGCTATTTTCACCCATTGGTCACCCTTCTGATAGTTGGCGATCGCCGTATCCCGGAGACTCAACGATTCCCCCACACTGGTTACCAGTCCCCCTGAATTGGCCATGTAAACCCCTAATACGATGAGTGCCACTGAAACGCTCAGCACCCAATATTCTGACGTACCACCTGTTTTCAAGCGGCGTCGAGGATTACTAACTGAGACGGCCCAGGCAGGATTAGGCCAAAATAGTTGCACTCCCTGATCCGTGAAGCAATCGGAAAAGCAGGCCACTAAATGGCTAAAGGGAAGACACCACCACCACCAACCAGCTATTGACCCGATGGGAAAAATGGCTAGGGGAGCAATCAAAACGGCGATCGTAGGGGCGAGAAACGTCCTTTGATGATTAGGACGTAATGAAGGCAATCTCCTCTGCTTGTTGTCGGTTATCCCAAACCATTACTCGTCAATGACACTGCTGTGATCTAATAACAATAATTGCCGTAACCGATCTGTATCAAGGCGCGTTAACCAACTTTCTCCCGCATCGATGGTTTGTTCGGCCAATTGCTTTTTGTCTTCGAGCATCGCGTTGATTTTTTCTTCTAACGTGCCGGTGGAAACAAATTTGTGAACCTGGACATTGCGGGTTTGGCCAATGCGAAAGGCGCGATCGGTGGCTTGGTTTTCTACGGCGGGATTCCACCACCGATCTACATGGAAAACGTGGTTGGCGCGGGTTAGATTTAAGCCTGTTCCCCCGGCTTTGAGGGAGAGAATTAATAAGTTAGGGGCATTGGGATCCTGTTGAAAGCGTTCCACGATCGCCTGCCGTTGTTCCCGTTTGGTGCCGCCGTAGAGATAGAGAACTTCTTGGTTAAACTGCTTTTCTAAAAAGGGTTTGAGTAATAAGCCCCATTCAGCAAATTGGGTAAAAATCAAGGCCCGATCGCCTTCGGTGATCACTTCCTCTAACATTTCAGTTAGGCGGAGTAATTTACCGGAGTTTTGGGCTTGGCTAATCTGATCGTTTTTGAGTAGTAAATCGGGGTGATTACATAACTGTTTGAGCTTGGTCAATAGGGTTAACACGAGGCCGTGGCGTTGAATACCATCGCTTTGGTCAATGGTGGCAAGGGATTTTTCGACTAATTCCTCATAAAGCTGGGCCTGTTCCCGCGATAACCCACAATAAACGGTCATTTCTTGTTTTTCGGGCAGATCTTGAATGATGGTTTGATCGGTTTTTAAACGGCGTAAAATAAAGGGGCGTACTAAGTTGCGTAAAATCAATAAAGATTGGCGATCGCCGAATTTTTCGATGGGGTTGGCAAAGCGGCGTTGGAAATAGGGTTGGGTTCCCAAAAAACCGGGGTTGAGAAAGTCTAGGATTGACCAGAGTTCGGTGAGACGATTTTCCACGGGAGTGCCGGTTAAGGCAATGCGAAATCCGGCCTTTAAGGCTTTAGCCGCTTGGGATTGTTTGGCCTGGGGATTTTTAATGTTTTGGGCTTCATCTAGTACCAATCCTTGCCAATCGATTAGGTTTAAGCTGCTAAAGTCCCGTTGTAGTAGTGCATAGCTGGTTAACACCACCTGGTGTTTGTTCACTTGTTTGACCAGTGGTTGACCTTTTTTGCGGCGATCGCCGTGGTGGAGCAGGGTTTTGAGTTGGGGAGAAAATTTTTGGATTTCGTGCTGCCAGTTGCTTAACACCGAAGTGGGACAGACAATCAGGACGGGCTTTTCTAACATCTCCTCGCCCTGTAAATTCAGCAGAAAAGCCAATAACTGCGGCGTTTTACCCAGGCCCATATCATCCGCTAAACAGGCCCCCAGCCCCCACCGTTCTAAAAAGGCCAACCAGCCCACGCCCCGGGCCTGATAGGGGCGCAATTCTCCTTTAAAGCCCGGTGGATCGGCGATCGCCTTAACGCCTTGGGGATTGCCCAAGGTTTCAATCAATTCCTGCAAAATCCCAGTGGCATGAAATTGGGTGACGGGCAACTTCGCAATAGTCTGACTATCGCCTATGCTCAACCGCAGTGCATCTTCCACCTGTAAAGGCGTTGGCTCGTGGCGGTGTTGCAGGAGGGTTTGGGCCGCTCGCACATCTGCAGGTTGCAGGGTAATCCACTCCCCAGCTAATGCCACCAAGGGAGATTGTTGCGCCAATAATGCTTCAAAGTCTGCCGTTGTCAACGTCCGGGCGTTTTCTCCTTCCCCGATCACCAACTGCAGGTCGTAGGTAATCAAACTTTTGAGGGTGAGGCGTTCTCCTTTTTGCCGTTGTACCTGTCCGAATACTTTGACCCCCAGGCGTTTAGCCAAATTGCCTTGCTCTAACCCGGCCGGTAAGATCGCCCCTAAACCTCGATCACGCCACTGCCCGGCGATCGCCTTAATGACCTCGTAGGCTTGGATGGCATTGAGATCACAGCCGATGGGACAGCGATCCGTTAAACTTGCGGCGATCGGTTCATAGAGGTCGGCGGCCAGGCCCAAGCCCCGCAATAAACTTTCTTCCGGTTGGTTAATGGCACGACCCCGCCACTGTAATGGTTCTGTTTCAGCGGCCCAAATCGCTGCGGCCGGAACCCAGCACTGTTCGTCGTCTAATGCCTGTAGCCCATAGGCTAAGTGCCAGCTTCCGTCGGGCTGAGCGGGAGGGGATAATTTCAACGCTCCCCGGAATTGCCGTTGTGCTAAAGCGTGATTATCCCGCTGGGCCAGATAGGTTTGCACCGACAAACACCAATGATCTAGCGCTGTACCGAGCCGTTGCATCGCTTTATTCTTCACCAATGGCTGGGCCGCGGCTTTTGTTAATCCTTCCAACCATGCCTGCAAACCCGTATTTTTGCTACTAGGCAAGCAAAGACTTGTCTGAATAATTTGTGCTTGTAGAAGTTGCTGTAATAAATCTAAGACCAATGTTTGCGGGGGCGTGATCTCCGCCGATAATCTCAAGGCTAAACTGATCGCTGGCACCGCTTGGGTAAAACCGGCCAGTCGCCTTTGGTCTTGAATACTATCCAACAATGGCCACCAGACCGCTTCCCCCCCCGTGGCCGTTGGACGTAACCCCGGTAAAAATTTTCCCCGGATCCCCAAATCTAGACACCATCGATAAAGATGAGCATAAAAATAAAATTCTTGTCCCACTGTTCCTGGCAATGTTCCCCCCAGGGGAATCGATTGCAACAGCCTCACCGTTTGCCCAGGCGTTAGAACAAGGCCCGGAATTTGCCAGGGATGATAGCTTAAATGTTCCGTTTGATGCGGAGGAATCTCCTGGCCTGTCACCAACGGCACGGGGATTCCCTTAAAAGCATAACTGGGTAACATTAGGGTCTGCTGGTGAAGATGAGACCTTTGGCAAGCCGGCAATGATAACGGCAGTGTTGCCAAAAAGTCCCAGAGGAGATCCCCCACTAACGCAAACGGATGATCAACGGTTACCGCTTTCGGCGGGTGAGTTCCCCAACTATCCGCCCAGAGAAATAACCCCCCAGGGGAAGTGGGGCTAGAAAGGAGCCAATTGCCGTGTAAGGTCGCCAAGGGATTAAACGGTTTGAGGTTGGGGTTGGGGTTGGAATTGGAAGAGAGAGTACACGACGTTGCGGCGGATATCGATCATCATTTCTAAGAACATTTCATACCCTTCTTGCTTGTACTCAATTAATGGATCTTTTTGTCCATAACCCCGTAGACCAATCGATTCCCGTAGGGCCTCCATGGATTGCAAGTGTTCCCGCCAGAGGTTATCAATTTGCTGCAAGATGAAGAACCGTTCCGCTTCCCGCATCAAACCGGGGCGGACAGTATCCACCTGTTTTTCCTTGATGTCATAGGCTTTGCGGACTTCTTCATGGAAAAAGATTTTCATTTCCCAAACGGTCATATCCCCTAGGTCTGCCACAGTGAGGTCTTCTAATAGGTAAACAAATTGCTTGGCTTTGTCGAGCATATTTTCCACGTCCCATTCTTCCGGTGGCAACTCAGGATTGACATAAGCATCAACGATTTCATCCATGGTTTTCTCGGCGTACACTAGAACCTGTTCTTTCAGGTCTAGTCCTTCTAAGACCCGCCGCCGCTCTGCATAGATGGCTTTCCGTTGATTGTTCATCACCTCATCATATTCAAAGACCTGCTTACGGATGTCATAGTAATAGGTTTCCACCTTCTTCTGGGCGCCCTCTAATGAGCGGGTTAACATCCCCGACTCAATGGGCATATCTTCTTCGACGCGGAAGGCGTTCATTAAACCGGCCACCCGATCGCCACCAAAGATCCGCAGTAAGTTATCTTCTAAACTGAGGAAAAAGCGGGTAGAACCAGGGTCTCCTTGACGACCGGCCCGGCCCCGTAGCTGATTATCCACCCGACGGGATTCATGGCGTTCTGTCCCAATGACATGGAGTCCCCCCAGTTGAACCACTTCCTCATGCTCGGCGTCGGTGAGTACCTCATATTCCTTGCGGATGCAATTGTAAATGTCCCGCAGTTTTAGAATGACCGGATCGTCGGTGGGGCCTTTCTCTGAGGCGATCGCCAATTTATCCTCTGCCTCTAGTTCCGTTAAACTTTGTATTCCGTACTGATCCACTGCAAACTTCACCGCCTGTTTAAGCATTTCCTCCGTTGCAGCGGTAATGGTGGTGGGGTAAATGTCCGGCGAAACCTGCCAAGTCTTCACTTTCTTCTGGCCATTGCTATCGCCGAAACCCCGGGGTTTTTCCCGCCCACTCGTCCAGCCCGTTGTCCCCATCAACTCATCATCTTCCGGGCGCACAATTTGGGGCATCAAATATTCGCGCACTTTTAACCGTGCCATATAGTCAGCATTCCCCCCCAAAATAATGTCCGTCCCACGACCTGCCATATTAGTGGCGATCGTCACTGCTCCCTTACGTCCCGCTTGGGCGACAATTTCCGACTCCCGTTCCACATTCTCCGGGCGGGCATTGAGCAACTGATGGGGAATGCCGCTTTCTTGTAACAGTCGAGAAATCACCTCGGATTTTTCTACGCTAGTGGTTCCGACAAGAATGGGACGCCCCTGTTGGTGTAATTCCTCACACTCCCGAGCCACCGCCTTCCATTTCGCCAGTTCGTTTTTATAGACCACATCCGACCAATCCTGACGGCTAGAGGGGCGATTGGTGGGGGTAATGGTAACTTGCAGGTTATAAACCTTTTCCAACTCCGTTTCTTCCGTTTTCGCTGTCCCAGTCATTCCTGATAACTTGGGATAAAGCAGGAAGAAATTTTGATAAGTGATAGTTGCTAACGTCTGGCTTTCCTTTTGAATTTCCACCCGTTCCTTTGCTTCGATCGCCTGGTGGAGACCATCACTCCAACGCCGCCCCACCATAATCCGACCGGTAAACTCGTCGACGATGACCACTTCTCCATTACGAACAATGTAGTTCACATCCTTGAGGAATAATTCCTTGGCCTTGATGGCGTTAAAAATATAGTGGGCCCAAGGGTCATCTTTATCAAATAAATCAGTGGTTTTGAGTAATTCTTCCGCTTTTTCAAACCCCTCATCGGTCATTAGCACGTTGCGTTGCTTTTCATCGACTTCGTAATGTTCTTCCGCCACCAGTTGAGCAGCAATGGCTGATGCCTGTAAATACTTCTCCGTGGGACGTTCCACCTGCCCGGAAATAATCAACGGTGTGCGGGCTTCATCAATCAGAATCGAGTCAACTTCGTCAATAATGCAATAGTTGAACGGGCGCTGCACCACTTCCAGCATGGCGGTGGACATATTATCCCGCAGATAGTCAAAACCTAACTCGCTATTGGTGGTGTAGGTAATATCACAGCCATAATTACGTTTGCGCTCTTCTGGGGTCATGCCCGACTGCACCAGCCCTACCGTTAAGCCTAAAAAGCGATGAATTTGTCCCATCCATTCTGCATCCCGCCGGGCTAGGTAGTCGTTAACGGTCACGACATGCACACCCTTGCCCGTTAACCCATTTAGATAGGCTGGTAACGTCGCCACCAGGGTTTTTCCCTCCCCGGTTTTCATTTCCGCAATTTGCCCTTTATGAAGAATAATCCCCCCCAATAGCTGAACATCAAAGTGGCGCATCCCCAGTACCCGTTTACCCGCTTCCCTGACCACCGCAAAGGCTTCCGGTAAAATTTCAGCTAAAATTTCTTCGGTTTCCGCATCTGTCCGCGCCTTATCCAACGCCTCCCGAAATTCCACCGTTTTGTGCTTCAATTCATCATCAGATAGCTTTTCGATATCCTCTTCATAAAGGTTTACCTCTGCGACATAGGGCTGTAGCTTTTGTAATTTACGGGTATTGGGATCACCGAAGAGGGCTTTTAACATAGGGATTTGGCAGTAAAGGGGCGCATTTGAGCAGGCGGTCGTTCATAAAAACGGATTCTGTTGGGTAACCGACATGCCTTGTAAAGATTTATTTTATCACTGGTTACTCAGCGGTCTAGGGCATGTTCCCAGGGTAATTACCGTGCCGGGGGTTAGGAGCGGTGTGAGGGGCGATCGCCACGAAGGCTTACCTCCCAGTTCCCAGATCGACAATAACTGGTGTGTGATCACTGGGTTTTTCCCAGGTTCTCGGTTCGCGGTCAATCCAACAGGTTTGGGCTGTTTCGTAAAGTTGAGGCGTTAAGTAAAGGTGATCAATACGCCAGCCCCGATTACGGCTAAAGCCCCTGGTGCGGTAATCCCACCAACTGTAGTGGCCATTCTCTGGCGTAAATTTACGAAAAGCATCCCGTAAGCCAACGGATAAAACATCCTGCAAGGCTTGACGCTCAATGGGCGTTGCCATGATATGGTTTTCTCGCCCCACTGGATCATGAATGTCACGGTCATCAGGGGCAACATTAAAGTCGCCGCAAACGCATAGTTCTGGGGGTTCACTCTGTCTAAGCTGACTTAAATAACGTTTCAATAAGGCCAACCACCGCAGCTTATACAAATATTTTTCACTGTCGGGACTTGATCCATTGGGAACGTAAAGATTGACAATTCGTATGTTGTTAACAATGCCACTGATCACCCGTTTCTGATCGTCTAAATCTCCAATTTTGTCTGCATCGATCATA
>JBEAQB010000266.1:0-4890 GCA_041164125.1 Cyanobacteriota bacterium | reverse complement strand
TCTTTGGTCTAAAGCCGAGTTTGCCGCCTGGGCCCAGGGTCGCAAGCGGTTAGTGCTGGAGGACTTTTACCGGGAAGGTCGGCGGCGTTGGCAAATTTTAATGGCGGAGAATAAACCCCTTGGCGATCGCTGGAATTTTGATCAAGCAAATCGCAAACCACCGAGAAAAAATCTCTCTCCCCCTGCGTCCCTCTCGTTTCCCCCGGATAGCCTTACCCAGCAAGTGATAGAACGGGTAAAACAGCTAAATTTACCGGGCTATGGTCAGTTGGCGGGGTTTCAGTGGGGCGTTACCCGTGCCGATGCGTTGCAAGTTCTCAATCACTTTATTACCAGCGGTTTAGGACAATTTGGGACTTACCAAGACGCCATGGTGACGGGGCAACAAACCTTATGGCACAGCTTAATTTCCCCCTATTTAAATTTGGGATTATTAACCCCCCTAGAGGTTATTGAGGCGGTCGCCCAGGCCATGACCAACCATGCCATTCCGTTGAATAATGTAGAGGGATTTATCCGGCAGGTTCTTGGCTGGCGGGAATATATGCAGGGTCTTTACCAGTGGGTGAACGAAGACTATGCCCAGGCAAATTGGTTTGGCCATGAACTCCCCTTGCCAGGGTTTTATTGGCAGGGCAGTCAAACCGAGATGCATTGCCTTAGTACCGTTTTAAGCCAAGTGGAAGCAACGGGCTATGCCCACCATATCCAACGGTTAATGATTCTCAGCAATTTCGCCCTGATTGTGGGGGTCAATCCCCAGGCACTAGAAGCCTGGTTCCACGCAGCATTTATTGATGCTTACGACTGGGTAATGCAAACCAATGTCTTGGGCATGGGGCAATTTGCTGATGGGGGACTGTTGGCGTCTAAACCCTATGCATCTTCAGCGAATTACATCAATAAAATGAGCGATTATTGTTCCCAATGCCGTTACACTCCCAAGGCGCGAACCGGTAACGATGCCTGTCCCTTCAACTATTTCTATTGGGACTTTTTATCTCGACACCAGAAGAAATTACAAAAAACCGGTCGTATGGGGCTGATTTTAGCCAATTTGCAGCGCATCGACCCCGCCGAAATGGCAGAAATGCAAGACCTAGCCCAACAATGGCGCCGGGAACATCTGGAAACGGCGATCGCCGATTAGAGCGACCTAGCCACCAGCCGCAAAGGCCACCCCTTCGTAGGTAAAACCTAAGTTGGGGTTATCCATAATTGCAGCGGCTTCCCCTGGCCCGGCAAAGAGGTAAGTCCCGGGCATGGCGTTGTTTTGAAAACGACTAAACTCGGTGGTTCCCCCACCTACCCCTGCGGCATAGGCATAAAACGCAATCCCTTCTTCAAAGAAGTTCGGATAATTTTGGCGAATACTGGCGGCCTCTTCTGCCCCAGCAAACAGGTAGGTGCCTTCTTGACCCGGGGAAGTGTTTTGGAAGCGGTAGAAGGGTTGTAAAAGGGGATCGGATGGGGTGGTGGCGACCTGGAATGCAGCTCCCTCTTCAAAGAAGTTCAGGTAGTTTTGGCGAATACTAGCGGCTTCTGCGGCTCCCGCAAAGAGGTAAGTCCCCGGGCGATCATTGTTACGAAAACGGATTAATTCATCGGTTAAGTTATTGTTGATGGTGATCGTAAAAGAGTCTTCGATGACTTGTCCCAATAGGGTTGTGGCTTGAACCGTCAGATTAACAGTCCCCGTTTGGGTGGGGGAATAGGTGAGGACAAGCTCCCCGCCATTAACCTGGGCACTCACGAGGTCTGGATTGGAGTTGGCAATTACCGAAAATGCTAATTCGGGGCGGTTAACCAAGCTAATATCCCGATAGCGCACCAGGTCTTCATCACTACTTAAATTGGGATTTGAGGGATCAATGGCCAGGGGCAGATTCGTAAAGGCCCCCTGCTGGAAGATGGTGGTAGCATTGAAAATGGGTAAGGTGGCGATCGCCTCTAGGGGTTGCAGGTCTACTGGGGATAACACTTCACCAAAGACGGTGAAGCCCCCGTTCTGATTGTCCAGATTGGCTGAGTTATCCGCCAGATTAAAAAACCACTGATTGGTGGCACTGTTGGGATCTACCCCCAGTTTGGCCATGGCGATCGTCCCGCGCAGGTTGGAGCGATCCGGGCTAAACTCATTCACCACGGGGGGATCCGAGGTAATCACCTGGACTGTATCGGGCAGTGGTGTCCCCGAGCCAATACCTTCAATGGTGAAGCCGCCCCCCTGAATCACAAACCCAGGAATAGAGCGGTGAATCACCGTATTCTGATAGTCTCCCCGTTGCACATAGTTAACAAAGTTTTGCACTGTTAAGGGGGCACCGGCCCCGCCTTGGTTGAACAGCACCACTTCGGTCATCCCACCCCCTAGGGCTGTGTTGTAAAGCTCGAAGCGGGCAATGAGTCCATCGGTGAGGGGATCGTCAAAATACTCAAAGAGGTTAAGCGTGGTACCAAGATCAGGATTGAGAATGGTGTAATCTCTGATGGCTTGGGTGATCAGGGGTTGGAGCGCCATGGTCTTGGTTCAGGTCTGTTAGACAATAATCATTAGAATAATGGAATTGCTGGACAATCAACACCAAGATTGACCCTAGCATATGTCTTCGTTTTCGTTAAAAATTATGATTCCTTTCCCGTCCACCACCGATCGCCTGCTTAAATTTCCCGAACTCTCCACCGAAGACTTAGCCCAGGCCCTAGCCGAACGTTTGGCGATCGCCCCCCAGGACTGGCATCGCCTCAAAAGTAACCGTCAAGCCCAGGCGGGTCAGGCATTGGCCGCAGCCCTAGTGTATCTACTCAAGGAAAATCCCCAGGAGGCCCTCACCCACCTCAAACAAGCAGAAGGCTGGCTGGATCGTTCCTTGACTGCCCCCCCTTGTCCCACCCACGGGCACCGAAAATAAGCCGTAAAAAAGGCGACCCCCAATGGCGATCGCCTTTCATCTCTATTGTTCGTCACTGTTGACAGCTTAGGAATCGCAATAGCGGCGATCGCCAAACAAAACAGGCTTAGGCCTCTCCATCGACCCGGGCGTAAAAGATACCACGGACCTTCACATCGACAGGCTCCTTCGCCCCTAAATCCGTATCTGAGGGTTGCACGCTTTCAAAAATACCTGCAATTTCCCCGGTAGAACCATCGACTTGGGTGACTTGCAAAGACAGGGTGCCTTCACCTTGGGGAGTTGCTTTTTTATTTGTGCGAGCGAAATCAGAACTGTCCGCGGCAGACGGTAAGGCAACGGCATTGTCATAGCCCGTGTAAACCCCCCGTGCTTTGGGATCGAGGAAACCCGCACCTCGATAGGACGGTACATTGAAGCCCCCCACAAAGTCGGTAGAACTATTGATGGACGTAAAACCAGGTTCAGTTTGCCCTTTAAATTGTTTAATCGTAAAAAAGAACGGCACTTCTTCCCCACCGGGTAACAAGACTGTAATCGGTTGAAAATCAATACCATCCCGTTCTTTAAAGGTCAGCGTTCCATCAGTCCCCACCGAAATACTGCCCCGGATCTGTTCCAAACTAGTGGTTTGGCGGGTTAACAGTTTTCCTTTCACAAATTCCGCCGCTTGGCGCTTATTTAACGGTTCTTCTTTCACAAAAAACTGCTGGGGTTCCATGCAAAAATCGGAGACCAAATAGGTCTTATTCGGTTCCACGTCAATGGTTCCTCTGGTAAAAGAAGAAATTTCAGGGCAAGTATTCGCTAATCCCGTATTTAGAATGTCATCATAGGTCAGTTGGCTTTTATCCACTGCCAAGGCGCTGCCGCTATTAAAAAACGTCAGTAATCCCAAGCAGACTAAGAGCAAAGCCACAATAGACGAACGAAACCTCATGGTTTAACCTCGCTAAGTCAATCTCAAATTTTTTTCTTGTCAGGCCTTGTCCGGCTCCAGACTTACCCAGGGGGTAACCCTAGAAATAATGGACAAAATCGGCTTATTTAAACGAGATCTACTCTATCAAACTTTCGTTACATCCTGCGATTCCGCTCTATTGTCGGCTTCCCTCACGACGCCTTAACCACAACGCCCTATATTGTAGGATGATCCCTTGTGTCAAAGTAGTTTTTTTGAGCTTATGAATAACGCCCAGTCTTTACCCCCTCAATTACATGCGTTAAGAGAGCAAGTCGAATCCCTGGCGACGGATTGTCACCAGGATCATGCCCAACTCCTGGAATTACTCCGGGTCCTCGAAGATCTTCACCGTCACATTCGTATTGACTACTTTGAACCAGCTTTACCCAATACTCGTAGAGGGCTCTACGGTTTGCTCAAGGATATTGAAGAAAGTGGCGGCTGGCCCTACATTGAACGGGGAAAACTCAATCAGTTCATTAATCACCTTCAAGAAACCATGGAGAATGGCCCAGTGGTTCAATCAACCGATCATCAGTAGTCTGGGGAAGAAAACTTAACTGGGGTGCTAGGATTCGAACCTAGGAATGGCGGTACCAAAAACCGCTGCCTTACCGCTTGGCGACACCCCACTGGTTTAACGTCTGCTATTGTAACAGCATTGTCCCAGAGCCTGTCAAGCATTGGCAAAAATATTTTGGGGGGGATGATTTTTACGGCTGGTTGGGGCATCGGATTGGGTTTGACCCCCTAAAATAAGAAAACATAACACAGGTGACATTTTTGTTTTTCTATGGATACTAAAGCGTTTAAGCGGTCGCTGCACCATTCCGATAACTACCACCGCAAGGGATTTGGCCATGGGGCCGATGTCATGGGGGTGATGAACACCGAATATCAAAGCCAGCTGATCCAGGAAATTCGCCAAAACCATTACCGCTTACAGCGGGGCAATGTCACTATCCGTTTAGCTGAAGCGTTTGGGTTTTGTTGGGGGGTTGAGCGGGCCGTGGC
>JBEAQB010000265.1:0-2914 GCA_041164125.1 Cyanobacteriota bacterium | reverse complement strand
AACCGCCCTGTGGACGCAAGCCCCCATTGAGTGGTCCAATGGGGGCTTACCTGAAGGCCGTCTTTGTCTTTTTGTTGGCTAGTTACCAAACAGGTTGATTGTGGCGAGTTGTGCACTGCATTGACAGCAGATCGCCTGGATGTGATGTCGGCTGAGCGTCAGGACAGGGCGACGATTCAACCACCATTGGTTTCCGAGAGCAGCGAGGCGCAAGCTTAATAAGCCAGGGTTTCAAGGGTCTGGCGGAGATAACGACGAACTTGCCCGTCCAGCAGTTGGGGGGCAATGCTAGCGGTTTGATCATCGGTATCGATTTCTGGACAGTCGTCTTGCCAACATTTAAAGCCAGAGCTATCGGCGATCGCCAGCTTCAAGCTATCCCAAATGGACGAATCAGTAGCAGCAGGACGGGTTGGGGAGGAAAGGGGGGTCATATTCTTATATCTCGCAGTTATGGGACAATGGTGACTGAGCCAAGGAAACTCGGTAAAGTCGCCGTCTTTGCTTTGTCTTATTTGATCTATAGCGTAACGCAGCCTTTCCCTTGGGGACTGTTAAGTGCAACACAAATTCTTATTTTTAGGGTAAGAAAGTTTATCGTAGTCGCCTGGATTGTCCTGGTCAAGCAGCTTATAACAGACTATCCATTAGGGTCAGGATCTGAATGCTATCGGCGTTCAGCGCTGAGTCCTGGGGGTGACCAAATTGAGCGGCCCATAAATCCCGCAGGGCAATTAACTTGAGACTGTTTTCGGCGTAGGTTGCGGCGATCGCCGTCGCTCCTGGAAGATATCCTGTTGCGCCTAAATCCATCATGGCAGAGCGACGCAATTGCAAATCGGTGCCGTTTAATGCTGCTACGAGGCGATCGCCATAGCAGGGCAACTGGGTCAGTTGGTATAACGCACGGGCCGCAGCGTATTGAACTTTGGGGGCAAAGTGGGTCAAAAAGGGCTCAACGGCAGAAATGGCGCCCTTGGCATGTAATCCGCCTAGGGCTTCCAAAATAGCTTCATAGGGTTGAACGAGATGGGGTTTGCCCTCAACCCGTTGGGCCGCGGTTACCCCCCCCTCCAATTTCCGTAACAATGCAGGAATAGCGGCGGGATCCTGGAGTTGTTCCAAGGCTTGGGCGGCAGATTCACGCACATAGTAATCCTCACAGTCCAAGGCATCAATAAGCGCCGGCACCGCCTGGCGATCACCCACTTTTCCTAACGCTTTAGCGGCGTTGCGGCGTAGGGGATAACCGCCGTCGGGGGAACGGTCAGTCTCATCTTGTAGGGCGAGTAATAAGGCGGCAAGGGTCTCTGGGCGAGCAACGCGAAAACGGCCAATCCACCAGGCGGCATAATAACGAGCACTGGTATCTTCCGTTTGTTGTAGGTTGGTGATCGCCTGTTCAAGGGTATAGGGGGGAGAGTTGTCGGAAGTCATTGAAAACCTGAGGCAGACCAAACAAGGCGTGATCAATGGTCTGATTATTTCATTGATGGTCTAATACCTTAGCGCAAAGCTGCCCCCAAGAGAATGGGATAGCCTATTGCGTCAGCGGCTCAGTGGTCTGACGCCCTATGATTGATCGGCCGGCGGCAACTGCCGTAGAACGGTTGCTGGATCTAGCTCATCCAGCACAGTAAACTGCACATGATTAATCGCTAGCTCTCCAATCGATATCTGTTTCTTGTCCACTGGCACCCCTTGACTAACAAGTTGCTCGAAGGGAACGTCCTTAGCAGTTTCAGCATGGTACCAGGCTAAGCCCATAAAAAAGCGCGTCGGATAGGGACCGCCATCGTGGGTATCATCGGGGTTAGATTCCATCGGTAACCACCCAATCCCCGGGATATAAAACTCAAACCAGACATGATTAAAATCAGGTTCTAGCGGCAAATTGCGACTCAGGGGGTGGGGGGGGCACTTATAACGACCGGCGGTACGGCAAGCAATGCCATTCAAGCGAGCCAAGGCCAATAAAACCCCCACATACTCACCGCAGGACCCTATTCCCCGCCGGAGGGCTAAATCAGGGGTATCAATGTGGGGCTTAATGCCGTAGGAAAGGTGATCGTAAACATAGTTGCGGATGTTAAACATTTTTCGCAGAATATTGGTTTCCCGGCCGATCGCCTCAGCGGCAGCTCTGGTAATGATGTCGCTATCCATGCTTAGGTTGTCATTATCAACGAGGTACTGATCGGCAAAACCAGCGGGTAAAGGGGGGATATTTTCACAATCCCTGGGCTTAATGCGGTATTTAATGCTCCATACTTCCATTTCCACGCGCCAACCAAACACGGCCCGACTGTTGATATTTAATTTGTCAAAAGTAAAGACGGCAACTTTTTGACCATTAACATCATCAATGCGATGAAAAGGTAATCCCACTGGTTCGATGGTGCGAATTCGTTGGCGAGGGGTTTCAGCCGGGAGCGCCATCCGCCATTCGAGGGCCCGAAGCTCCACTGGATCGAGGGGGGCTAATTCTTCGGCATAGGACATTTCCACCAAATAGCCATTAGAGTAAGCGCAACGCTTTTGCTCATCGAAATGAAAATATAACGGATGGATAAACGTGCGTGCTCGATACATTAATTCGTGGTTGGGATCAGCATTGGGATTATCCCGAATGCAAGGTTCTTGCTGGGCATAGGCCACATAAAGGGTTTCTTTCCCCGTGTGCTGATCACGATAAAAGGCAAGCCCAGTGGGGTTTTCAAAAGGGGTAATTAAACTAAAATGAATATCGCCGGTGGCACGATCTAAGCAATAAACACTCTGTTCAAGGTCGTCTGATATCCATAGCTCTTCGCCCCGCACCGTAATATTTTCAGTTCCCAGTCCTGGACTATAGAAACTGGCCAGCAGTTGGCGGGTATCTGTGCCATAAACAAGAATTTTTCCCTGTTTATGG
>JBEAQB010000264.1:0-3362 GCA_041164125.1 Cyanobacteriota bacterium | reverse complement strand
TCAATCCTCGGCCGCTAACCAGTGGACCGATAGTTGTTTAGGCTTAGCCAAGGCTGGTGAGCTTTGTGCCCAGGTCATTACTCCCGGCTGGCGAGTCGAAGTCAGTGATGGGCAGACCCGTTGGATTTATCGTACGGATCAGCGGGGCAAAATCATCCGTTTGGAGACCTCTCACTAAGCAACACCAATTAGCGTGTGCCAGCAATCCCTACTGGAGAGACGTTTTTAATGAGTTTACTGACCCAATCTCCCTCCCCAACGCCCCCAACGCCGCAGGAGACTTTGGCGCCGTCTCCCCCGAAGGAGGACGTGGATGTCTCCTCTCTCTCAAGGCAAGGAAAGTCATTGTCTGATTGGATTGACCAGATCTTAAATTTTGTCAAAGGCAAGCCGGCAGAAAAAATCAATCGTCAACTGCAAGACCGTTACCATGGCTTAATGTCGGCCGAAGAACAAGAAAATACCATCAATATGGCTGAGAACGCTCAGTTAATGAAGCAGCTGATCAATGGAGAGAAGCTGGATGTAGACGCCATTAAGGCAGACGAAAGTACTGAAGCATTGAATCAACAACTGGCAATGACCCAAAAGTTGTCTGATCAGTTAGCAGGGGTTGATCCGGTGGCAACCGTTGGCGCTGAAACCCTAGAAACAGAGGGAAATACCAACATCGCTAGCCCATTTGTGTTTGGCGGGGGGATATTAGGGCTCGTTGCCCTGCTGTGGTGGCTAAAATCCCTCAGCGTTTGGTCCCATCTGTCTAAAAAAATTATCGGGGAGGAGGGACTCTATCAAGCTGTTTTGGGAATTTTGGGTCAAGCAAAGCCCCGGGTATCCGCAAGTGATTTGTTTCTGTATAACAAGGCTTTCCAAGACATTGAAAAAATCGCTCAACAGGCTATTAGTATTAATAGCGACAAGTTTAGTCAATCTGAGTTTGTTCTCTTTGCTAAAGTCCAATATGGTTTTAATGATCCCTCCGGTAATTACCGGGAATTACAGCCCTATTTGGGGCGACTCAAGTCTGCATTCAAAGCAAAACGGATCTACACAACCCTCAATCAATTTGAAATGGGATGCGTGGGGATAAAGCAACAGATTTTTTATGATTATTGTCATCAGCTGCTGCAACAAAATCTCAGGGGGGATGCCTTAACGACTCAGGTCACCGCTAAGTTGACGGAATTAATTCCCTTGGTTAAAACGGACACGGGGAAAGCAAACTTAACAACCTATGCCGAGGTGATTAACCGACTAGCCTTGGATCCGATGGCGATCGCCATGATTAACGACTTCAAAGCAGAGAAAGCAGGGTACTATACCGCTGTGAAAGCCATTGTGGACGTGATGGAGCGGTTGCAGGAAGCAGATGTCAGCGACCTTCACGCCATTATGCAAGCTACCATGGCTAACTATGATGACTTTGATGTGTTGGCAGACAGTATTGACCTGCCGGCGGCGAAGCGTAGCCCTGACACCTACGCCCGTTTACTCCAATATCTTGCCCTCGAAAAACGCCATCAATTGTCCTTTATCCAGTTTCAAGGGTTGGTTGATGTCTTGCGTCAATGGCATAAACCGTTTCGGGTATTGATGGACATTCGTCAACAGTACCCAGCCAAGCAGTTTCGTCAACCAGCAGTCTTTACGTTACCGATTCCCGGTTTGAGTCTCTATCAAAAACACCGGAATTCTCTGACGGATCAACGTACCGGGCGGAGCTTGATCCTGTTTGATGACGAAGCGGACAGTCTCAACACAATCGGCTAGGGGAAAGTACCGAGGGAGTCCGAGCTTAGTGATAAACTGTCGGATAGCTAAGTTGACTGCAGTGATTGAGTTTGAGGAACAAAATCCATGAAAGCCATGATTTTGGCCGCCGGTAAAGGAACGCGGGTGAGGCCGATCACCCACACAATTCCTAAGCCCATGATTCCTATTTTGCAAAAACCGGTGATGGAGTTCTTACTGGAGTTGCTGCGTCAGCATGGCTTTGATCAAATTATGGTCAATGTCAGTCATCTGGCGGAAGAAATAGAGAGTTATTTTCGGGACGGGCAACGGTTTGGTGTGCAAATTGCCTATTCATTTGAAGGGAGCATTGTAGACGGGGATTTAGTCGGCAATGCCCTTGGCTCAGCGGGGGGATTGAAAAAAATTCAAGAATTTAATCCTTTTTTTGATGAGACTTTTGTCGTGCTCTGCGGTGATGCGTTAATTGATTTAGATCTGACCACAGCCGTTAAACGTCATCGGGAACAGGGGGCGATCGCCACCATTATCACCAAAAGTGTGCCCAAGGAACTCGTGTCTAGCTATGGGGTTGTGGTGACTGATGAATCGGGACGAATTGTCAAATTCCAAGAAAAACCCTCTGTGAATGAAGCGCTTAGCACTCAAATCAATACAGGAATCTATATTTTTGAACCAGAAGTGATTGATTACATTCCAACGGGGCAGGAATACGATTTAGGCAGCGACCTGTTTCCGCAATTAGTTGAAAAAGGTTTGCCCTTTTACGCCGTCAATATGGATTTCGAGTGGGTTGATATTGGCAAGGTACCCGATTATTGGCAGGCTATTCGGGGGGTCTTATTGCGGGAGATTAAAAATGTCGCCATTCCCGGTATTGAAGTTAGACCCGGCCTTTACACCGGTATTAATGTGGCGGCGAACTGGGATAAAATCGATGTTCAGGGCCCTGTTTATATTGGTGGCATGACCCGTATTGAGGATGGTGCAACAATTATCGGCCCCACCATGATTGGCCCCAGTTGTTTGATTTGTAGTGGCGCTGTGGTGGACAACAGCGTTATTTTTGAATATTCTCGCCTAGGGCCAGGGGCTCGGTTAGTTGATAAGCTTGTTTTTGGTCGTTATTGCGTTGATAAAACCGGAGCGGCGATCGACGTCCAGGCGGCGGCCCTTGATTGGTTAATTACTGATGCCCGTTATGCAACGATTCATCCTCAACCAGAGGATCAGCGTCATCACCAGATCTCCACTCTCTTTCAACCGTAAATGGGAGAAAGGGGCTACCGCCGTCCTCTATGGAGCGAACGAAAGCACAAATTTATTGCCGACAAGTATGCGACGAATCATCACGTTGACAATATCAGGTGGCTGCCAATAATTTTGGGTACGATGATTGCTCAAGACAGACCAAGAATGCCTGATATGGTTAAAGATAGTAATCGCCTGTTTGTTGATCTATTGCTGAATTGACCCTATGCCGCTGCAAACTTTCCTTTTTGAAATTGGCACTGAAGAGTTGCCCGCTGATTTTGTCCAAAGTGCGATTGCCCAGTGGCAACAGCTCATCCCTGAAAGTTTAGCGACGGAATTTTTACGGCCAGAAGCCA
>JBEAQB010000263.1:0-4646 GCA_041164125.1 Cyanobacteriota bacterium | reverse complement strand
AGTACCAGCTCCTGCGCTCTCACTTACCCACTCGTAAGACCTTTTTCGATGACTTACGAGCCTTAACCCGTTATCTCTATTTTGAGAGCTGGGACCATCTGCTTACTTTCATGCTTGAGGGCTTGGAGCTATCCCTCCCACTCAATACCACCTGATTTTTCAAAATGAGAATTGCTGATAGTTACCACGTCTAATCTCAAAGCTTGCGCTAATGCTTGATAGAGATTGGCATACCTCGAACAAATGGTTTGCCGTCCGGCCAAAACTGTTTCAGGGCGTAAATCATCAATGTTGCGCGTTTGCGCCATCACCACATCGTAAGCAATATTTTGGGTGATCCAACTGTAGGCCAAGCGGGCTTTTTCCCAGTCATTGCTGGCAAGTTGGCCAATTTTGTGAACTAATTCTTCTACCGAGGTGCCATAGTACTTAATCTGTTTTACCTGTTGATCAAGATTGGTAGCGGTTTGGGATGAGAATTGTTGGGGACGGCCGGCACTCGGATTGTCAACTCGTCTTGTTCTAACGTGGGTTTTGGGAGTGGCAATCTGCTGAACCGATTCTGTGACTTGGGCGAATTCGCGGAAAGGAGGATTATCTGGCTGAGCTTCAAATCTAGACCTTAGACTTGTACAACCCGCAACACCCACAATAACGAACATTGCCAGAAGACCCCAGCGCGACCCCCGGGATGACTTTTTAACTTGATAGGGATGGAAACAATAGCGGGGCATAGGCCTGGTAGCAAGCGGTTTAGTTCGACAGGCAATATTGCACTTCCAGGGCGATCGCCAAGAATGGGTAGTGGTGAACGGAAGACGGCTACAGTGATCACTAGGGGCGAGAGCGGATCGGATTACCTTGACTGCTAAATTGTAAACGTAAATTTTGGACGCGCAGTAATTCTGTAAAGCTTAAACTACTGCGGTTCTCGATGCGGGCCATGGTTTCGATCGCCGACGTTAAGGCGTTGACTGCTTCCCGTTGTTCATAGCCCCGTCGCACCGCCACCTTGATCGCTTGGGCATCGGCCTCAATTTCTCGTTCGTTACTTTGATAGCCCTGCCAAATTTGCCGTGCTGCCAGGGCCGTTAATCCCCCGGCTACAATGAGGCCCACCACATCCTGTTGCCAGAGTTGAAAGCCCACCCCCACAACCCCAGCCGCTGTCAAGCCTTGGTAAATGTCAGGTTTGAACCAGCGAATTCCGGCTAAACGACACACCACACTGAGCAACAATAAATCCCGTTCCTGAATGGGCAGTTCCCACCAGAGGGTAAAGTTAATCTTGATTAGGCGATCGCCCAGTTGCCAGGGTTTGGGAAATTGGGCATCAACGACGCGGGACTGTTTGGGATGGGACTGAATTTTGGTTAACATTCGACCAGAGGCCGGCATCAATTCCGTGAGGCGACGGATTTCCGTTTCTTGGTCACTGCCTTGATATGTTCCCGGTCGAGTCATCGCAAGTTGGGGGTCTGGTATGGGCGAAATGTAATGCTATTCCTGACGTTAAGGGTAGCAAAATTGGGGCTAGCTCATGAACCGTTTTCAATCTCTCTTGGGTCAAAATCAGGCGATCGCCTTACTCCAACAGGCGATCGCCCAACAGCGTGTTGCCCCGGCTTATTTATTGGTGGGGCCGGAAGGGGTGGGGAAACGCCTAGCGGCTAAGGCCTTTGCCGAAGAATTACTGATGGGGTCGTTAGATGAAGCGGAACAGCAACAACGCCAAAAACGGTTTTTTGCGGGGAATCATCCCGACTTACTGAAACTAGAACCCACTTTTCAACACCAAGGCAAATTGCTAACCGCGGCTGAAGCTGATCAAGTCGGTCTTAAACGGCGATCGCCGCCCCTAATTCGGGTGGAACAAATCCGAGAAATTAACCGTTTTCTGAGTCGTCCTCCGCTGGAGGCAGACCGGGCCGTGGTGCTCATTGAAGCGGCGGAAGCGATGAACGAAGGGGCGGCCAATGCGTTACTGAAAACGTTGGAAGAACCCGGTCGGGCCACGTTGATTTTGCTGGCCCCCAGTGTTGATTCCTTATTACCCACCCTAGTTTCCCGGTGTCAACGTATTCCCTTCTATCGCCTCTCAGAAACTGATATTTGCGAAATTTTGACCCGTTTAGGTCGCCAGGATTTGCTCAATCAACCTGAGCTGTTGGCGATCGCCCAGGGAAGTCCAGGGAAGTTATTTCAAGCCTGGGAACAGTTGCAGGTCATTAGCGCCGACTTGAGGGAAAAACTCCAATCGCCCCCCCAAACCGCCTTAGCTGCGTTTGAATTAGCTCAACTAATTGACAGTAACTTGGATACCACAGGGCAACTTTGGTTAGTGGATTATCTACAGTATCACTACTGGCAGACGTACCAGCAACGTCAGTGGCTAGAAGTCCTCGAAAAAACCCGTCAATATTTGTTGGCCTACGTCCAACCGCGATTGGTCTGGGAAACGACTTTGCTAAATTTTTACCCCCCAAAGGGGGGAACATGAACCGCTAGGACTGCACTGCTCCACTACTTACGGGGTAAAAGGGCGATCGGATTAATGGCTGATTTTCCATCGGGACGAATCTCAAAATGGAGGTGGGGCCCAGTGCTCCGACCCGTGCTACCCATTTCTGCCACCTGTTGACCCTGTTTTACATATTCCCCACGACGGACCAAAATGCGGTTGTTGTGGGCATAGTAGGTAATGCTGCCATCGGCATGGCGAATTTTGACCAATTTACCAAATCCACCAGAGTTCCAACCTGCTGAGATCACTTCCCCTGAGGCTGCTGCCATGATGGGGGTGCCAATGGGGCCAGCAATATCAATCCCCCGGTGCATCCGACCCCAGCGGGGACCATAACCGGAGGTCAAAACCCCTTTAGCAGGCCAACTATAGCCATTGAATTGTTTGGGACCTTTGGGAAAGTCGGGGGTATTTAACGGCGGTAACTCAGGGCTGACTTCCTGGCCAACAGGAATTTGAAAACTGGGGTTGTAGTCTTGGGCGGAACTGGGGGCCGCTCCGATCAGTTGAGGGGGAGAGACAGCAAATTGCGTCCGGGGTAAATATTGACGCTGGAGTTCGGCCAGGTCTTGACGGGGTTGGTTAAAGCCACTAGACGAGGGTGTACGATCTTGCCAATCGGGAGCTTGATCTAAGCTCGTGGTGGTGGACGCCACCACAGGGGGTTGAGGGGGAATAATCGGTTGACTGTGATTGAGCTGGGTAACGTCTGCTTTCAGTTGCTCTTGGAAGCGTGATTCAGGTTCACTATTGATAGTTTCCGCTGTATTTACCGTCCTCTGAGAGACAGGTAGAGTGAGGATACTAGGCGCAGTGGCTATGGTCTGGGACTGGGGAATCCTTAAGACCTGGTCAACCTGAAGTTGGTTAGGATTGTTCAAGCCATTCGCTTGCTCAAGTGCTACCGGATCAATTTTATAGGAGCGGGCAATTTGGCTAAGGGTATCACCTGATTGAACCTTGTAGGTTTCAGCAGCAGGGGTAAGCTGAGAAGGCTCTTGGATAGCGGCCGTGAGTTCCATGGGGGCGGCGATCTCCGGCACTGTCGAAGGGGTTTCCGGGGGAAAATCAGGTAATGAGGTTGCCGTTGGTGCCGTTACTGCCGGCGGCGTCACTGGAATGCTAATCGGCGTATTCAGTGCCATTTCAACCGGTGGTTCAGGGACGGTCAAACCATTGCGACGCAGGGAGTCTAAAGAGGCTGATTCGCCAGAGACCGTCCCTTCGTTATTCTTCCGGGGTTTGTGGGGAACGACAGCGACGTCAGGTATTGCGGGCAAGGGAGAAGACTGGGGCACAATGAAAGGCTCAGGTTTATGGCTAACCTCAACCTGTTCAGAGGGACGCAACTCGTCGGGGGGAGTGACGACAATGGCGATTGGCTCATTGCTAGGGGCGGCAGCGGTAACCTGGGTAGGGGGTAAGCTGAGGCGGGGGGGGGAAACAGGCAACCCTACCCCCTTGGCAGCATTTTCAAGATTGGTTGATGTGGCCTGTTCTGCGGCGGGAATCACTTGAATTGGCCGACTGACGTCGGCGATCTCCGCCTGGGCCGAGGGTTTGACAACCACTGTTTTTGCCGTCATCAGGGCCGGGGAGGAAGTGGGCCGGAGTGAAGAGACTGAAGCATCGATCCCTTGGGGTAAATTTATGGCAGGTGTATTGGCATTGATGGCGGTCGGATCCGTCACTGGATCAATGACTGTCGGTAGAGCCGTGACAGCTGGGGGGGGAACCAAGGCAACAGATACGGACTGAGTCGGTATTTTTAAAGACTGACCTGCGGTTAGGATAGCCTCGCTCGGGATCTGATTAACCGCGGCGATCGCCTCAGGTGCAACTTGAAACGTTTGGGCAATTTGCCAGAGGGATTCCCCTTCTTTAACCCGATATTTGACCGAGGGGGCAGCTAATTGTTCTTCTTGATCAGCGTTGGGGGGTAACTCAGCGGCCTGATCGATCAGGGTGGTTAAGGGGGACAAACTAGTACTCCCCACTGCTGTAGCACGGGGAGCAAATAGGCAGCTGGTTGCGCCCATGGTCACAGCCAAACCTAACATCGCCGCCGAGCGACAGGCCAGGCGATTCCCATACTGCATCGGCGTCAACGAGGCAAAGTTAT
>JBEAQB010000262.1:0-18804 GCA_041164125.1 Cyanobacteriota bacterium | reverse complement strand
CCCCACCCCAATCCCTTTAGGTAAGGAATGGCGGTGGTTTCCCACATGGTGTGCATTTCCGAGGGCACACCTGGAAAAGTCAAAATCAATAAGTTAGGGCGGGGCCGCCAAATCATGCCAGGGGCAGTTCCTTTCGGATTGTCTAACACCTGAGCGCCCACCGGCAGGAGGGCCTGTTTGCGATTGCTCGGGGTCATCTCCCGCCCCGTTTGGGCAAATTTAGCGACGATATCCTTGATGACCGCCGTATTTTCTGTCAACGGCGTCTGGAAAAAACTGGCAAGGGTTTCCGTGGTCAAATCATCCGGGGTCGGGCCCAAGCCACCGGTGAAAATCAAAATTTCGGCCCGGGTCATGGCAATGGCGATCGCCGCTTTAATCCGGTCGGGATTATCGCCAACAACGGTTTGGTAATAGTGGGGAATCCCGAGATCAGCTAATTGTTGGGCGAGGTATTGACTATTACGATTGAGAATCTCCCCTAACAGTAGCTCTGTCCCAACACAAATAATTTCGGCGCTCATAGGTTATCGGCAAAAGTCCAGACTGTCTAACGCTATCATGCAACCCCACGAACCAGCATGCCCCCCTTGCAACTTGTTGGCTAAACCTCGCTGCAGTGAATGCCCAGTCCACGGACGAATTACGCCGAGGCGGGACAGCAATTATGACAAGCTGTCAAACATTATGGTAAGATTCAAAACAATAAGCAAAAGTCCTGCCTTTGGGCTCGATTTTCTGGAACATAAGCCCTGTTTCCACTACATTAACTCTTCAAGAAAATGTCTAAAAAATTTCTAACTGCCCTAGTCAGCCTACTGCTGGTCGTCTCCAGTTTTTTCTTGGCCGTTAGTCCTGCTGCGGCTGAAACCGTTACTGTCAAAATGGGGGCCGACAGCGGCGCCCTAGGCTTTGAGCCCAGTACTGTCACTATCAAGGCTGGCGATGAAGTGAAGTGGGTAAATAACAAACTCGCTCCTCATAACGTTGTTTTTGCCTCGGGCGATGGCGTTGATGGTAGTGTTGCCACCAAGTTATCCCACAAGGGTTTAGCATTTGCCGCCGGGGAAAGTTTTTCTTCGACCTTTACTGAGCCTGGAACCTACACCTACTACTGTGAGCCCCACCGTGGTGCTGGGATGGTCGGTAAAGTGGTTGTGGAATAGTTAATCGGCACTCTTGTCCCATAAAAGCAATTATCCCCCCCCAGCTGGGGGGCTTTTTTTCTGCCAATTTTCCCGCCAGACATATCCCTGCTCTGAACAAAATCCCGATAACGGCATATCCCAGGGATCAACGGGTAATCGATCAACCAGTGCTGCAGCAAAAACAATCCCCAGTCGGGGGATCTGCTGCCACTGGGGGTGGGCAAATAAACGGTCATAATAACCGCCACCGTAACCCAAGCGATACCCCTGGCGATCGCCGGCTAGGGTAGGGATGAGAATTAAATCAACCTGCGCTGGTTCCAGCTGCGGCGCCTGGGAGGTTGGCGTTAAAATACCGTATTTGTCAGTGATCAAGGGATCGGGTCGTTGCCAGGTCGACCAGACTAACTGCTTTTGAACGCACCGGGGGAACCCCCAAACCTTGGGCAGGGTCAATAGGGGCCCTAAGTCAACTTCTTGTTGGTGGCTAAAATAGGCGCAAACCGTTTGTGCTTGTTGAAATAGGTCCCAATGCTGTAATTGCTGGCACAATTGTTGGCTTTTGTGTTGCCATTGTTGGGGGGACAGTTGTTGACGTTGGTTTAAAAAGTAGTGACGGAGTTGGGCTTTATCCATAGGGTGCGGCGAAAAATGTTGGCGGTTCCCAAAAGCAATCTGCTTCATGTTTTGCTGAGGTGCTGCAACGCTGTCGTAGTCAGTCGGATCAGATCGGCTTGGGTGGGTGATGGCTGCCTGGCGGTTTGAGTGAGCCAGAGTAAATATTCCACATTTCCCGCTGGCCCGGTGATGGGGGAATAGGTGAATCCCGCAAATTGCCACCCCAGACACTGAGCTGTTTGCCAAACGTGATCGATGGCAGCGGCCTGATCGGCGGCATTGCGTACGACTCCTTTTTTGCCAATTTTTTCCCGTCCCACTTCAAATTGGGGCTTGACCAATAACACCACTTCCTTGGGCGGGGCGAGCAGGTGCCAGAGGGGATTGAGTACTTTTGTGAGTGAGATAAAGGATAAATCCATAACGCCCAAGTCGGGCCAGGGACGATCGCCGTAAAGTATCTGGGGGGTAAGATGGCGAAAATTGACCCGTTCTCGCAAAATGACCCGTTCATCCTGCCGCAGTTTCCAGGCGACTTGGCCATATCCCACATCAATGCCATAAACTTGGGCCGCCCCCGCTTGCAGCAGACAATCCGTGAACCCCCCAGTGGAAATGCCACCATCTAGACAAATGCGGCCACCGACGTTAATGCCGAACTCAGTCAGGGCTTTGGCTAGTTTTTCCCCTCCCCGAGAGACATAGGGGGGTTTTTCCGCAATATCCACTACAGCATTGATCACGACCAAATGACCCGGTTTATCGGCGATGTGGTGATTGACTTTGACCTCTCCGGCCCGGATCAAGCGTTGGGCAACGGCCCGGGATTCACACAGCCCCCGGTCAACTAAGAGCGCATCTAGGCGTTGTTTGCCCGCTTTGGTCATTATTGTGTGCCTTTAAACAACCCCTGGGGACGGATAAATAAAATCGCAATCATCAATAATAATGCCACCCCCATTTTGTAGCTGGTGCCAAACCAGGGCACACTCACTTCCTGGGCAATGCCAATAATTAACCCCCCGGCGATCGCCCCATAGGGGTTGCCGATCCCCCCTAAGATAACCGAGGCAAACATTGGCAAAATTAAAAACCATCCCATATTTGGTTTTAGGGTCGTAATTAGTCCGTACATTGACCCCCCCAAGGCCGTGAGTATTGCTGTGATCACCCAGGTCCAAATTACCACCCATTCCACATTGATGCCTGAAACTTTAGCCAAATCGACGTTATCCGCCACCGCCCGCATGGCTTTGCCTACCTTGGTTTTTTGTAATAGTAAATGCAAGGCAATCATGGCGGCGATCGCCATGGCAATGACAATCACTCGATAATATTCGAGTTTAATGCCCATAAAATCCTGGGCGGCAATAATGGGCACTTGATAATTTTGGTTACTGCCCCCCCAGAGCAATAAAATGCCATTGCGGATAAATAATGCCAAGCCGATGGAAATAATAATTAACGTGGTGGCAGTGGCCCGTTGCGCCCGCATCGGCCGCCACAATAGCCATTCACTCAGCAACATCGCGGCGATCGTACTAAGACAGCCGATCCCCATAGACAGCCACAGGGGAACACCACGGGTATTCGCAAACCAGGTGAGGTAGGCAGCCAGGGTCATAAAATCCCCATGGGCAAAATTAGATAGCCGCAAAATGCCATAGGTCAACGTTAAGCCCACCGCCGCTAAAGCAATGATGCTACCAACGGCAATGCCGTTAAAAATTAATTGTGATATTTCCATGCCGTCAACCGTCTAAAAAGGCATAATTTTCTCGCAAACCTCCCTACTTTAGGCGACTTTGGGCAGCTTGCCTAGCCTCACAAAACTCATTTACCTGATCTGAAGCCAGGGGCTGGTTAGGGGGAGACTTTCCCCAATGTGCCACGATCGCCATGATTAAGGGTTGCTTAATTTGGTTAGGGATGTTAGCATTTTGTCCCTATGCATCACGCCATCCCCAAAACCATCACAGAACTAAATGCCCTCCGTCAATTTCCCGCCAGTGAAGAGTTGGTGGCCGTGGCGATCGCGGGAGTCATCACGTTGGCCCGTAGTCACGGCCAAAGCTTGGATGATGTCATCATCGCCATTTTGAAAGAAGATGGCTTACTGGATTACGTCCAACGCGACCGTCTCAGTGACATGGTTAGTCAGGCATGGCAGATGCTACCGAATTTGCCCAGTGCTTTGCCCACTGCAACACCGTCTGCCCCCGTGCCGCCGTCGGGGCCTCACAATACAGACGCAGTAATGGCTCCGTTCCACTAAACCGAATTAACAGCCAACCGCCCCCGGCCATGCGGAACTTATAACCGTCTGTGGTGGAACACGCCGTGACCCTTTCTCCGGCAATTTCCGTCAAAGGATGTTTCTCCAATTCGGTCAGTAAGGCCGAGCGAATTGTCATATTCGCTAAGGGTAAATCAATCCGGTCGTAAAAACTAATAAAAGCAACTTTTTCCTGTAACTGACGATAGCGATCGCTAATATCCTGTTGGGACTGTACCACCGACTCTAAGACGTACAAGGCTGAAAGAAGAGCATCCCGCTCAGGAATATGACCCCCGTAACCAATGCCCCCAGACTCTTCGCCGCCAATTAACACCGGTGCCTGCAGCATTCGATCCGCAATAAACTTATAGCCGATCGCCGTTTCCGTCAGGGGGAGGCCATACAACGCCGCCAATTTAGGAATTAAATCCGAGCCACTGACAGTTTTGACAATTTCCCCCTGGGCAGTGTGTTGACTCGCCAAATGATCAATTAAGAGGGGGATTAAGCCCTGGGAACTCAGAAAGTTCCCCTGGCCATCCACCGCTGCAATGCGATCTGCATCGCCATCAAAAACGAGCCCGACCCGTAATTCTGTCCCACCCGATTGGGCCGCCGTCTGCAAGGCTGACAATAATTTGGGGACATATTTGGGTAACGGTTCCGGGGATCCCCCTGCAAACAAGGGGTCACGATCGCCATTAATTTCATTAATGGGACAGCCTAATAACCGTTCCAATCCACTGGCTGCTGCGCCATGCATGACATCGGCAAACACGTTTAATTGTCCGCATTCAATGGCGGCCTTGATCGGTTCAACGTTAACTTTGGCCCGTAGTCCTTGACAATAACTGGGCCAGGGATCAAAGCGTTTTAAGGTTCCTCCGGTCTTGGGTTGAGGTAACGGATCAGCTAACTTGGCTTCAATCTTGTCCGTAATGTCTCCCCCAACCGAGCCGCCAAAAGCGCCTTTGACTTTGAGCCCTAAATAGTGGGCGGGATTATGACTGGCTGTTAACACCAAGGCCCCGAGGGCCTTTTCCTGATAGGCAGCCCAACTAAACGCCGGTGTCGGTGCGTAAGTATCACTCAACCAGACCTCAAACCCCAAGTCCTTAACCGTATTAGCCACCAGCAAGGCAAATTGCTCGGCCATAAAGCGGCGATCGTAGCCGACAATGATTCGATGTGGGCGCATCGCGTCGTGGCCAGCGGTGAGATCATCTACCCCAAATTCTGCGGCCAAGACCTGGGCCGCAATCGCTGCAACCTGGGCAACCCGCTCAAAGGTAAATTCTGCGGCGATGACGCCTCGCCAACCGTCAGTGCCAAATTTAATCGGAGCCGGAGTAAAAACCATAACCCACCTGATTTTGCTAGGGATTTTGCAGCTTATTCTACTTCAGCATTAGAGATCTTTAGGATGACAATACGACGAAAATCACCGTTTGGTGTCAAGGTACACCATCAACTGGGCAATCTGATCAACATCAAAGGCCTGGGATAAAATCTGAGCGGCAGCCTTGGGCTCCACAGGGATTAACACTTGGGGGGTATGGGCCGTGGCTAATTGGTGCAGACCCTGGCTGGCTTGAATCTTGTCAGGTTGCTGATGGACGAAGCAATCCCACCCGTGTTTGAGGTCTGGGATTACCACAGGGGCTAACGTGCGATAGGAGTGGAGCGGATTGGCGATCGCCTGTTGACACAGGGACAACAGCTGCTGCCAAGGAGCGTGATCAGGGGCGAGATTGCTTAAGCATTCACAAGACTCAAGGAGTTCGTTGCGGTTAGCTGCTGTTGGCGCCTGCTTAAAAATTGCTAGCATCTTATGCAACAAGCGCTTAATTTCCGTGGTCAGATCCGGATCCGTGGCTGGGTCGCTGCCTGGGTGACTGAGTAAGTCGTTGAGGTAATTATGCAATGCGTCAAACTGATGTGAGGCTCCTGCCACAATGGCATCGGCAGTGTCTGGCGGAAGTCCCGACGGGCTTTGCAGTTTTTCGATCAAATCCCGTAAAATGTCATACCCGTTGAGGAATAAAGATTCTAGGGTCTGATCAATGGGAAGCGGATGCTCTTTTAAGACTTTAAAGGCATCCTCAAGACGGTGAGCTATTTTCTGAATACTTGGATAGCCCAACATTGCCGCCCCTCCCTTCACGGAATGGGCCGCTCGAAACATTTCATTAATTTGCTCCGCATCCTGAACCACCACGGCTAGGTTCAGAATGCCGCGCTCTAGGGTTGCCAAATGTTCTTGGGCTTCTTCGATAAAATAACCCAGGATTTTCTGTTGGTCCAATGTCGTATCCTCAGAATTAGCATGCTACTCTCTCTCCGAGTTTACCCTGCTCCTTTTAAGGGTAGAACCAGCCACAGCCAAGATGACTCGCTTTGCCAAGATCAAAATAGGGTTCCATTATCCCTGGCGAAAATTCTTTATTGGAGGGCACAAAACTGGTTCAAATATAAAGACACCAATTCCAGGCGATTGGCTTGAGTTTGAACCGTAAAGGCCTCCCGCTCCAACGCTTTGCGGTGAATATCTTGGTAACGCAGCCAAAAAGGTCGGGCATGAACTAAGGGGTCTAGGGTCAATCCTAGGGGGGCTAGTTTGCCGGCCCCTTTACAAACCTGAGCAGCATGTACCGCTTCATGGACAATAACCGGCACAGCAATCCCCAAATCGAAAGTCAAGGGATGAATCCAAATGGTTCGACTTTGGGCATTGAGTAATCCATAGGATCCACGTTGGGGCGGGGGAGCTAATAGAACCGTGAACTGCTTGGCTTCCAGCTGTTGCTTGACAGTTTGAAAGTCAGAATCCATTGGCGGTGATTGAGCCATGACGTTGCCATCTAAAAAAGGGAGCAACAAAAGCCCCAATAGTGATAAGGGGCGACTCAACGGAATACGCGGTAAAGCCATTACTCTCTATCCAGACCTTTGCCTAAGTTGTTGGGTTTTAGCCGTGGTTGACCGATAAAACATTATCCCTTATCCGCCTTCGACAACGCTCAGGCATCTCCTTCGGCAACGCTCTACCAAGGGGCGGCTGGGAGGGGTCTTGATCAGACAAAGTTTGCAATAATGCCTAGCACCGGTAAACGAAGATCACTTGCTTTTTGGGCCGCTTGAATGGCCTGGGACTTGGGCGTTTTCTCTTTGGCAATCACCAGCACCATGCCATCGGTTTCTGCCGCAATATTATAGACGTCTGTATTATCCATGAAATGATTTAAATCATAGAGAACCAGATCATACCGAGCTTGCAGTTCCGTCATTAATCGTCGCATTTTTGGCAACCAAAGATGCGTCATCTCTGTCTGGGAACCATAGCTAATTAAAGCCAAATTGGGGTAATCAGGGGCGGTTTGAATGACGGTTTCAAGGGCGATGTCTTGGCTTAAATAATCGCTTAATCCCCTTTGATTATTGAGGTGTAACCAATCATGTAAACAAGGGTGTTCTGCTTGTCCATCCACCACCAACACGTTGCGACCCTGGGCGACAGCGGCGATCGCCAAATTCAGTAACATTGTCGACTGCCCATCGCCTCGGTCTACTGACGAAAAAGCCACCGACTGGAGGGGCGGATTGCGATAATTGAAAGATAGGTGTGTATACAACTCATCAAATAGCCGGGGAAATTCCACCAATCCCCCAGTCTCCTCTCCCCAAGCGAATGCGTGATTAGGATCAGTGGCGACAGGGGCGATCGCCGTTTCTGGGGAATGGCCATTGCCCCCCGGCCGGCTTAGACCATTCCGCGCCGTGGTCACCACTGAAGACACAACATCTTGTTTGGCTGCGGGAACCGCCTCGGTGGGTTGACCAAAGAGGGGAGGGAATGGAGAGCATGCCAGCGCTTGCCGAGGCACCTCCCCCAAAATGGGAAAACCCAGCATTTCTTTGAGGTCTGCGGTGTGATGAAAGACATTGCGGTAACGCTCCCAGAGAAGCACCGCCCAGGTACTGATTATTAATCCCCCCATAAACCCCAAGGCCATGGAGCGAGAACGGTTGGGGGGTTTGCCCAAATAATCTCCCTGGGCATTGAGAGGAATTTGAGGATCAGAAATGAGCTGCCAGGGCAATTCTTGGGACGCCTCCACCTTGAGGGTTTCTCGCTGGGTTGATAAGCGATCTACAATTGTTTCGGTCAAAGTGATTTCCCTCGCTAGGGCCGTAAACTCGTCAATAACCTGGGGCAGCCGTTGAATTTCTTGCTTAATACTCTCTATTTTCTGCCCGAGCAGTTTCACTTGAGGGGTGAGAGATCTAACTTGGTTGGAGGCTTCGAGGAGTTGTTGGGCCAAAAGCAAGCGAGTGGGATCACGATAGTTTAAGTTGGGTAAGTCCGCAGGCAGGGGCGTTTTAACCTGAGAGAGAATGGTGTTTGTTCGTTGGGTCAATAACGCTTCTAGGTTTGCCTTTTGCTCATTTAAACGTTGCAGTTGAGGACTGGTCGTGGTAAAAATTGCACGATTAGAGGCAATTTCAACCTCAATTTGGTTTAGTTCCCTTAGCAGTTGATTGCGTTGTTCATCAGTGGTAAAAATTTCTGCAGTTACGGCTTGGTCTTTCGTCAGGGTTAAATCCGCTTCCAAGGCCTTAACGAGGGCTTTTTGGGAAGTTAATTGCTGGTCTAGAATCACTTTTTGATTTTCCAGATCCGTTAATTGCTCTAGTAAACTTTGATTTTTAAGGATTGGATCAATCAGTTGGTAACGCTCTCGGAGTTGCCGTTGTTTTTGCTTTAGGGCGTCAAGCGTTTGTTGAATCCCTGGTAGTTGACGGTTAATGAATTTGACGCCCGCCTTAATGCTCGTTTCTCGATCTTCAGCACTGTAGGTGACAAAGGTGGTTGCGGCCACCCGCAATACCCTCTCTACTGCTCTCGGATCCTCTCCGGAATAGCTCACTTCAAACAGTTTTGTGGCATCTCGGCCGGTGGGCGACTGCACCCGACTCACCTTAAGGTTGTCTCTGATATTTTTCCAAATTGCGGCAACCTGTTCATCGGCGTCGGACTTGGCTTTAACCGCCTGAGCAATTTTAAACGTCATCCCTGGACTTTGTAAAAACGCTAGGTTGGTTGGGTAATCCAGTGATGTTAAATTTTGATGCGGCATGCCGCTGGTGCGCGCAATGGTGGAGGGATCCGTCAACCGGGCCGCAGCAGTGATCGGTTCCACTAGCAGATAAAAGTTACCGGTGTAGGTGTAGGGCTTCAAGTAACTATCTAACAGGCCCATCACCGTCGTTATCACCGTTACGCCGGCAATGATCCAGGCATGACGCCAAAGGGTTCGCCCGAGGGGAGCAAGTTTGACCGGCCTGGAGGGATTCGCGATGCCATGCTCCTCCAATCCATCAACGGCATCAATAACACTGATAAACTCAGTCTTTTCGCGTTGAAGAGGGGAGTAAGGAGACTGGCGATCGTTATACACGGGTTAATCAATTTACCTAAATAATAATCGTTAATAAAAATGCCAAGATTTAGGGTCAAAAAAGTACTTTAATTGCTAATGTTTGACATTGACATCATGCCGTGGGATTACAGCTGTTAACGAAGTCTACCTGGGTTTGCTTGCCTGAGGGGAATTGCTTAATTCCTCGTAGCAAATGAACATTAACCAGTATTTCTGACGACTGTGATTTTTCCCAATTAGTCTATCAGGTTTTGTTAGATATTCGGTGTTAAAAGCAAGAATTTTTTGTTAATCAACTTATGTCTGACACCATACCAATAACAGGGTAAAATCAAGAAAATAATTAACCATAACCTTATGTCTGACATCACACCTATTCAAAATAATAAAAGTCATATTGCGATTGTCATTGTCGAACCCCAAGGCCCCTTAAATGTTGGCGCCATTGCTAGGGTGATGAAAAACATGGGGTTGTGCCGATTAGTGTTAGTTAATCCTCAATGTGATTGTTTTGGTGAAGCCGCCCAACGGATGGCGGTCCATGCCAAGGATATTTTGGCGCAAGCAACTGTGGTGGATTCATTGGCGATCGCCTTAACGGATTGTCAGCGGGTCATTGCCACCACGGCCCGGGAGCGCACCCTACAGTCTCCCCTCGAAACCCCCCGTCAGGCCCTTCCTTGGCTATTGTCTCCCCAGGGGTCAAGTGCATTGGTGTTTGGTCGGGAGGATAATGGCTTAAGTAATGAAGAGTTAAACCAAGCCCATCGCTTTGTCAGAATTCCCGTCGATCCTAGTTATACGGCCTTAAACTTATCCCAGGCAGTGGCAGTGTGTGCGTATGAACTCCATCAAGCCTCCCTGGAGTTTTCCCCCCCCTTTACTGACCTTGCTGGGGAAAACACCATGGCGCCAGCGATCGCCACCGCCCCCGAGGACCGCCCCCTCGCTAGCATCGCTTCCCTAGAGGGGTATTATCAACACTTAGAAAAAACCTTGTTAGACATTCAAGTGCTGTATCCCCACACTGCCGCTGCCAGGATGGCCAAATTAAAGCGAATTTATCAACGGTCTGGCCTTAGTGAAGATGAGGTAGCATTATTGCGAGGAATGTTGGGGCAAGTTGATTGGCTGTCGCAACAATTAGCGGTCCGAGTCAGTCAACCCCAACAATCAGCAGAGGAGTGGTAATGGTTAGTTCACTCCCGATGATTCCTTTTTTCGACCTGCTCATTACTCACTGTCCTAATATTCATGCCTCGTCCTAACTCTCGTCGATCTCAACGTCGTAACCTCCGCGTTGTTTCAGCGGCATCCCCTGGGGCGACTGTTCCCAAGCAGGGTAAGCGGGCCAAGCGTCGAATTAATCAAGGGACAACCCCTGCCATTGTGGCCGTTCCCATTGACCACAAACAACTGCCTACACGGCTAAAAAGAGCGAGCAAGCCCCCAAGTCTCTGGCAGCGCAGCCTGATGGGGTGTATCCGAGTGGGAATTTTGGGGGTCGGGCTAGGGGCGATCGCCGGCACGACCCTGACGACCTTTACTCCCACGCGGTTTATCCAGGCTGATCAGGACACCGCTGCCCCTGGGGATGCGCCTCCCTCGGGTTCGCAACAGCGCCTTTATCCCCAACACATTTTAGCCTCGGTTTCAGACTGGTCGGCGGCCAATGCGCAGAAACTGTGGCCCGCTTCGGCCACCGCGGCCAATCAGTCCCCCTCCCCTCCCCCCGTTACTGCTGAAGTGACACCATCGCTGGCCACTGCCCCGCAAACCACTGTGGTGGTTCCCACCCAGGAAAGTAGCGCTCTGAAAGCTAAATTAACGGCATTGGCTGAGACCCAGGGCCCCAAGATTGTGCCCTATGCCTACTTTATCGATCTCGACAATGGGGAGTTTGTTAGCCTCGATGGGAATCAATCCTTATCTGCCGCTAGCACCATTAAAATTCCAGTGGCGATCGCCTTTTTCCAAGCGGTGGATCAAGGGGACATTCAGCTTCATGAGCAGATTCCCCTCACTGAGGATGTGGTGGGCAGTGGTGCTGGCACCATGCAGTATGAACTGGGTAAACGGGACAGCTATAGCGCCTTGGAAGTGGTCACTAAAATGATTGTGATTAGTGATAACACCGCCACCAATATGCTGATTAAGCGCTTAGGGGGCATGGAAAAACTGAATCAACAGTTTCAAACTTGGCAAATGTCCCACACCAAACTCAATAATCCTTTACCCGATTTAGAGGGCACGAATACGACCAGCCCCCAGGATTTAGCAATGATTTTGGTGAAATTACAGGATGGAAACTTACTCTCCCTCAAATCCCGCGATCGCCTGTTGGACATCATGCAGCAAACCAAAACCCGGACGTTACTGCCCCAGGGGCTAGAAGCCGATGCGGTCATTTCCCATAAAACCGGCGATATTGGCACCATTTTGGGGGATGCGGGGATTATTGATATGCCCAATGGTAAGCGCTATGTCGGTGCAGTGATGGCCACCCGTCCCTACAACGATGTGGCCGGTCGGATCCTTATCCAAGATATTTCCCGCACTGTCTATCAACATTACAAAGGGATTACCCCTCCCGCCCCCGCCCCCACCCTTGCGCAACAACCGGGAGCCGTAACACCGTCTGCAAAGACATCAGAGCCAAAGCCCCAAGCGACGCCCACGCCCCAATAAATCCCCATGACCCTCGGTAAGCTAACGGGAATCAGTGTGGGGCCTGGCGATCCAGAGTTGATTACCCTCAAAGGACTAAAAGCCTTACAGTCTGCGGCCGTTATTGCCTTTCCGGCCGGGTTAAATGGGCGATCGGGCATCGCCGAAACCATTGTTGCCCCCCATCTGTTGCCCCACCAGATTCAATTGCCGCTGAATTTTCCCTATGTGCAAACGGCGACAACCCTGACGGCCGCCTGGGAGCAAGCGGCCGCCCAGGTGTGGGCCTACCTTGACCAGGGTTTTGACGTGGCCTTTGCCTGTGAAGGGGATATTAGTTTTTACAGTACCTTTACCTATTTAGCCCAAACCCTCCAGACCCATCACCCTGAGGTGATTATTGAACGAATTGCTGGGGTCAGTTCTCCGTTTGCCGCTGCCTCAGCGTTACAGATGCCGTTGGTCTGCCAAGATCAACAACTCGCCGTGTTACCGGCCCTCTACGATCCCCAGGCATTAGCATCCGCCTTGGATTGGGCCGATGTAATTGTTTTAATGAAGGTGCGCCTGGTATATGAAACCGTGTGGCAACTGTTAGGCGATCGCCATTTGTTAGACCGAGCTTGGGTCATTGAACAGGTTTCCACCGAAAAGGAACGAGTTTATTATCCGTTGTCAAAATATCCCCAATTGACCCTTTCCTATTTCTCATTGATGTTAATTTACCCTAAATGATTGATTGCCCAATAGCTGTTTCTGTGTAGAGAGTGGGACTTCTCGCTCGCAAGCGCTAAAGACCAAATTTCGTGGAATAGAATAGAGATAAAGAAATGGTGTGAAGGAGCGAGCCAATAACACATGTTGCCGAGTGGGTGACAAAGACGACATCCAACGTTGTTGAGTGACAAGCGTTAGGAGGGGAAACGATGGCAGAGAGTGTAAAACGTATTGATGACCTAATCTGGCGCATCGGCTTAGAACCCTGGGAAATCCTATTCCAACTTCCGAGGGGCGTTTCTGTGGCAACGGGGTTAGAGCAGCCGTGGCTGAGGGCGATCTCCGAATCAGCCCAGGAACGCCTTGCCGTTGCTCAGGAGCAGCTTGAGGATCGTTGGGCGGAAATTGAACAGACCGTAGCCAAAAAGGTGGCGGAACACCGGGCCCAGTCCCAACTGGGTCTCCTCAACGGGGGGGAACGGAGTTTAATTTCCATGAGTTTGATCGATGCGGCGGAGGAGTTAAATGCTTGGGCCAGGGAGGTAACGGGGAACGAAGTGGATTTGGGCTTAATCATTCCCGTCGCTTTTGGGGCGATCGCCATACGGCAATTCCTGGAACAAGGCATTCGCCTCAAGGATATTCCTTGGTACGTGCCTGCCTGGTACGCATTTGATACCTTTATTAAGCTGAATTTCCCTGACCATGAAGGACTCCCCCATGAGACCCCCCATTCCCCGCCTAGCGCTCCTCCACCGCCTGCTAACGGGCCAGAGCAGCCGTGATTGTCCCCCTCCACACGAAGGTTCCTGGTCGTGCCCGCTTGCGCGTCGATGCTTTGTATCGCTCCCCTGCCTGTCAACGGTGTTTAGAAACCCAACTCCGGCAACGGCCCTACATTCGCCATGTGTCGGCCAATCCCCTCACCGGTAATGTCTTGGTTATATTTGACCCCGCCCTGTCAGTCACGGACCTTACCCAGCAGATCGCCAACCTCCTCCCAACCCATTCTTTCTCCCCGATGCCAAAGACCTCGACCCCCGCTGCGCCTTCCCCATCCCCCCCTTGGCACCAACGGGAAACAACAGCGTTGTTGGCTCATTTTGACACCTCCCCGACGGCAGGATTAACCACGGCGATCGCCGAGCAACGGTTAGGGGAGTACGGGCAAAACTTACTCAAAAAAACACCCCCCCGCTCGGAATGGCGGATTTTCTTAGCACAATTTAACTCAATCCCTGTGGCGCTGTTAACTGGGGCCGCTGTCCTGTCTGGCATCACCAGCGGTTTGGCCGATACGGTGACCATTATGGGAGTGGTGGCCATTAATGCGGTAATTGGTTTCGTCACCGAGAGTGAATCGGAAAAAATCGTCCGGGGTCTTCACCAAGATGGCCATCCGCCAGTAACAGTCATTCGGGACGGTCAAATGGTGGCCATTGCGAGTGAAAACTTAGTGCCAGGGGATATCCTGCCCATCAAAGCGGGGGTGACGGTGCCGGCGGATTTGCGGCTACTGCAAGGGGATAATTTATGCGTCGATGAGTCGATGTTGACTGGGGAGAGTGTGCCGGTGGGTAAATCCCCACAGGTGTTGACGGCGGCTCAGATTCCCCTGGGCGATCGCCGTAATCTGCTCTATCAAGGGACCTTTATTACTGCGGGAGAGGGATTAGGGCTGGTGGTGGCCACGGGGGAACAAACGGAGATGGGACAAATTTCTGCGCTACTGGGGGCAGGGGACGCCCCCCAAACCCCCTTGCAAAGGCAATTGGATGAGGCCGGAGGGCAACTGGCGGCCTTGAGTAGCGGTATTTGTGCGGCGGTGTTTGCCCTGGGATTACTGCGGGGCTATGGGGGGATGGAAATGCTCAAAACGGCGATCGCCTTGGCGGTGGCAGCCGTCCCCGAAGGCTTACCGGCGGTGGCCACCACCACCTTAGCGTTGGGGATTCGAGAAATGCGGGAACGGCACATCATTGTGCGGGGGTTAAATGCCGTTGAAGCGTTGGGGGCGGTGCAAACCATTTGCTTGGATAAAACCGGCACCTTGACCCAAAATAAAATGCTGATCCAAGCGGTGGAGATTAACGGCGATACCCTGAATTTGCCCCACATTGCCTTCAATCAGCAAGGAGAGGTGTTACCGGTAGCGTCAACCTCAGCGGAATTGGCAAAAATGTTACAGGTGGCGGTGCTTTGTAATGATTGCTCCATGGATCGCGCCGCTGGGGGGGAATGGCAGATCACTGGCTCCCCCACGGAAATGGCCTTAATCGAATTGGCGATCGCCTTGGGGGTTGACCCTCTGCAACTGCGCCAGGATTATCCCCGCCAGGCCTTATTTGACCGCAGCGAAAACTGCAACGTGATGAGCACCCTCCATCTCACCCCCCAGCAAGGAAGTTGGGTGGCGGTCAAAGGCAGTCCGGAAGAGGTGTTAGCCCTCTGTCACACCCGTTTACATGGGGGGGAATTTTTTCCCTTAACCGACGGTGATCGCCAGAGGGTTTTAGACACCAACCATCAAATGGCCAAACAATCCCTGCGGGTCTTGGGGTTTGCCTATGGCACTCCTACCCACAAGCTTGAGATTAACCACGGCGATGACCGCACGGCGATCGAACAGGATTTGATTTGGTTAGGCTTAACAGCCATGGCCGATCCGATTCGAGACGGGGTAGCTGACCTGATTGATGGTTTTTACCAAGCAGGGATTTTTCCCGTTATGCTCACCGGGGATCAACGCCCCACCGCTAAGGCGATCGGTAAACAAATTCGCCTGGAGCGCGATCGCCCGTTGGAAATTATGGATGCAGTGGCGATCGCCCAAGTGGATCCCACTGAATTACGAACCCTGGGGGAGAAAGTTAATATTTATGCCCGCATTAGCCCCGCCGATAAATTACAGGTGGTGAAAGCGATTCAAGCCAATGGTCGCATTGTGGCGATGACCGGGGATGGCATTAATGACGCACCGGCCCTGAAATATGCTGACGTGGGGGTTGCCATGGGATCGGGCAAGGCTGATATTGTGCGGGATGTGGCCGATGCCATTATTGAAGACGACAATTTAGGCACGTTAATTGACGCCATCCGTCAGGGACGCACCGTTTATAGCAATATTCGCAAAGCCGTTCATTTCCTATTAGCCACCAACTTCGGTGAGATCGCCGTGATGACCGCTGCCACGGCGTTGGGGTTGGGCGCTCCCCTCAATGCTATGCAACTCCTCTGGTTGAATCTGGTGACGGATATTTTTCCTGGCCTTGCTTTAGCCCTAGACCCCCCGGAACCCGATGTACTCGATCGCCCCCCCCGGGATCCCAGCCAACCGATTTTGAGCCGAGATGATTACGTCAGAATTTTCCTAGAAGGGAGCGTGATTTCCGTGAGTGCGTTATTGGCCTACGGTTACGCCCTGGGGAAATACGGGTTCAGTCCCCGGGCCAGCACTGTTGCCTTTATGAGCTTGACCATTGCCCAAATTCTACATACCTACGGCTGCCGTTCCGATCGCCATAGTGTGTTCGAGTCCGACAAATTACCCCAGAATCCTTACATTGGCGGCGCAGTATTGGGAACCCTCGCGTTACAGTTATTACCCTTACTGGTCCCGGGGTTAAGGGAGTTACTCAAACTCGACACCATTGATCTGATTGACATTTTAGTGATTACCCTAGCGGCGATCGCCCCCTTATTAGTCAATGAAACCACTAAACATTTTTCATGGGTTAAAAGCGAATCAGCACGTTGATTCAAGCGGCTTGATAAATAATTGGGCGATAAGTGGGTAGCGGAATCGGTTTGCCTTCTGCCTGGGCCATTTCTTTTAGCAATTTCTAATTCTTGTAAGGTTTCCATGGGCGTTTCACCAAGGGCAGAACAATGTTTTTAAAGCAGTGTTGTGTTTTTGGTTGAGAAATCAATGTTGGAGTGGGTAATTACTTCGTATAAAACGCCTGGGTCAAGATCTGCGCCGTTGGGCCATTGAATGGTTCCGAGTTCGGGGTTAACTTTGACCTGGGTGAAGTATTCAGGGTCTTTTAGGGGGTCAAAAATGCCGGTAAATTGTAAAAGCAACGAGGGATGAGAGTGTTTCATTGTCCAAGCTCTAGCCATTCCTGTGCCTCAAGGTTAGCCACTAGGGTAAATAGTCCGTTACCCAAGGGTTTAACAGAATGAGTAAAATTAGTTGTTATGTTCGTTTTCCGTGCTCGTCAATCTCTTTATGCTGGCTGCCTCCGGGTCGTATTGAAATTGATCGATGGTACCATCTTTAATTTTGTCGATCGCCTCCTCTATGACCGCTAGGGGGACAAAAAACCATTCCCTGGGTTTTACAGGTACACCGAAACGATCCAAGAGTTTCACCTCCAACCTGGCGCGAGCAAAGAATTTGTGGAGTATTTCCTCCAGTTTTTGCCGGCTAATGTTGACCAGCTTAAAGGTAGCGACGATCTCTACGTCCGCTAGCAGGTAGGTGGGGTCTTTTTTGGCATTGACAATTCGCTTTTCCACATCCCCTCCAGTAACCCCAATTTTGTGAATGACTTCCCGGTGTTCTGTGATGAAGGGATCGTCCGATTGACTGCGAAGCACGTAGATATATCCTGTCGCTTGATAGTCTGTTGCCTGCTCACTGACGGCTTCAACCTTGGCAAATAAGGGACCTAAGTCGTGGGTAGTAATACGTCGGCTGGTCTTGTCCTTATTTAAGGCCCGCTGGAGCGATCGCAGTAGAAAGTCGTTTTCAGTACCATTGTCATAAATGACTCGCAAGCGGCTGTTCAGAAGACCATAGTCGCTCATAAAGGGTTCGCCCATTTCTGCAACCAGGGCTTTCTGCCCGTCGATGATGAACAAATCCCCTTGGTTAATGGTGGCATTGTCTTGATATTTAATTGTTTGTCGTACCCCTGTCTTTAATTCGTGTTGGGCTTGAGCGAAGATCGGTTTGAATTGTTGGAAGTCACGGCAAGGAGTCCGGTGGGCAATTTCTTCTGCGGCTTTAATTTCTTGGCGCGATCGCACATGGGTGAGCTGGGTAATATCGTTATTGGAATCGGTATCGACCCCAAGAGAGGCAAGGAGCGCCTCATCACTGAGTTCTTCCGCTGGGCTGACACCCCCATTGACTTTGGCATCTAATAGCCCCTGGGAATCGAGAGGCGTCAAGATTTGGCGACATTCCTCTGATTTCCGTAACTTTTCGAGTCTTACCGCGTAGAGTCGCTCAAAAATATCACGATCTTCTCCATGCTGAGGTAATCTCCCCTGTTCTTCCACAAAGCGTTCAATCTCTTCAAAGCCTGCAATAATTCTTTCCTCTCGGGGGGTACGCTTAGCAACTGGGGTCGGAGTCAGGTCAATTCCTAATGCCTCTAGTAAATCCCGATCGCCATCGGTCGTTTGATTAACCACCTTGTTCCTCCTTGACTTTGCGTTGCATGAAAGCAATTCCCTCGGCCATACGTTTCTCCCATGGATCAACGGCAGTGAGAGAGGGAAGTCTTCCCTTTTCTTGTTTGAACTGGAGTGCCCGCTTTGCCAGCTCCCGTGCTTCTTCTACGGTGAGGGTAACACGCCGGGCCGCAATGACTTCCGCCACCTGCTTTAAGCGTTCTTCGCTCATCGATTTAGCCAGGATGGCATAGGCTTCCCCAAAGGGATTAATGCGGTCGATTAAGTCCATGTCCAATTCTTTGACGGACAAAGCAAACCGCCTGACGCCATCAATGAGGGCAGTATTCTTCGATGGTTCATTCTCTTCTTCACCGCCAGCATTTTGATCTTCATCTTCGGGTTGAGGGGGATCGAGGGGCACCGTTTCTGGCTGGGTTTCCTCTTCGTTGATCACTTTTTTGGCTTGTTGAACCAGATTCAAGGCGGCGATCGCGTGTTGGCGGACAGCTTCTTGATCTTCGGCCTCAAG
>JBEAQB010000261.1:0-3772 GCA_041164125.1 Cyanobacteriota bacterium | reverse complement strand
CTCTATTTGGCTGGGGCGTGGGGATGATTTCAATCTGGGGCATTCTATTTTGTACGATCGCCGCTTTTGTCGCCACCAACCTGGAAAGTTTAATTGGGGCAACGTTACAGACCCAGTGGGGATGGTTAACCAATGAAGTGGTTAATGGCATTAATACCTTGCTAGGAGCGGCGATCGCCATTGGTCTAGCCTGGGGATTCCGGAGTGTGATTTAGTCCTCATGATTTCCCCGTAAGAGTCCAGAAATTTCATCACTGTAAGCCAGAAATTCTGGTTGACGTTTAATTTTATAGGTGCGATCGCCGGGTAAGTCAATTTTGATTTCCCGCTGAATGGTACCGGGGCGGGCACTCAACACGTAAACCCGTTGGGCCAGAAATACCGCCTCATCAACATCATGGGTAATCATCAAAATGCTGCACTGGAGTCGCTGCCAAATATCAATTAAGTATTCATGCATGCGCTCCTTGGTTTGAATATCCAAGGCACCAAACGGTTCATCCATTAACAACACCTTGGGATGACAGGCCAAGGAGCGGGCGATCGCCACCCGTTGTTTCATGCCCCCCGACAGTTCCCGGGGAAAGGCCTCGGCAAAATTAATTAAACCCACCACATCAAGGTAATAACTCGCGGTTTCAAACCGTTCTTTTTGGGAACAGCCTTGTAATTTCAACCCAAATTCCACATTTTCCTGCACCGTCATCCAGGGAAACAGGCTGTAATGTTGAAACACCATCCCCCGGTCGGCCCCAGGCCCCGTGACTTCCCCCCCATCCACCGTAATGCTGCCAGTGGTCAACCGATCCAATCCGGCAATGAGCCGTAATAACGTCGATTTTCCCGATCCCGATGCCCCCACTGCGCAGACAAACTCCCCCGTTCCGATATGTAAATTAATATCCTTGAGGGCAATGACATCACCCCGTTTGCTCGGAAAAATTTTGTTTAAATTCGTAATTTCTAAATGCATGGTGACTAAACACAAAGGGAGAGCGGAAATTGCATAGACCTCAAAGGCAGTGAATCATTATTGTTCTACCGACCATTTACAGGTGACATTAACCAAAAGGCGAAACGATAAATCTAAGGCAAAGCCAATTAGACCCAGCACAATCAAACAGGCAAAAATTTCATCAGTTTTTAAAAATTTCTGCGCTAACAAAATCCGTTTGCCTAGGCCATTATCCGCCGCGACCAATTCCGCAACGACCACTAAATTCCATGCAGCTGCCATATTGATGCGAAAGGCATCGAGAATATTGGGGATGACATAGGGCGTAATGACTTTAAATAATACTTGGGGTCGGTTGCCGCCTAACGTATAGGTCACTTCAATTAATTCCTTGGGGATGAACTTTACCGCATCCATAATCATCAGCGTATTAAAGAAAATGGTGCCGATAAAGATCAGCATGATTTTTGAGGCTTCATCAATTCCTAGATAAATAATCAATAAGGGGATAAATGCCGGCGCTGGCATATAGCGAACAACACCAATAATGGGCTCTGTCAAACTACGAATGCTAGGGAAAGTCCCCATCAAAATTCCCAAGGGAATGGCAACTAGACCGCCGAGAAAGAATCCCCCCACAACCCGTCCAAAACTGGTAATGGCATCTTGGATTAACACCCCTTGGTTTAATAAACTCCATAACGCTTGCACAACGGCCCAAGGGGAGGGGAGAAAAATATCATCCACCATGGGCAAGGCGGAAATCCCCGCCCATAACACCAAGGGCACAATAATAGAAAGGGACATCAGGGACCACTTGAGCGCACCAGGAAGGGTATCCCCAATGTGCCAAAAAATTGTTGGTTTTAGGGTCTGCTGAGGGGATTGAGTTGATAACGAGTCGGGAGCAACGGTCATAAGATTGGGGAATGTAAGAATGACAAAATTGCGTCAATTCCCCTCCGATTACTAACAGATTAGGCTTGACCCGCTAGGGTTTTCACAAACTGATCATCGAGGATTTTGGTCAAATCCGGTGATTTTTCAATAAAGCCGACTTTAATCATGAAATCTGCCATTTTCTGTGCCGCAAAGGGCATGTGCTTCATGGTATCCCCAGGGCTAAAAGCCTCTAGGTTTTGTTCCAAGGTGAAAAATTCTGTGCCGTCTTTAAACAGTTGTAAATCTGCTTGACTAACCCCCGCCCGTTTGGCCATGATTTCATCGGATTTTTCCGGGTTTTCCGCCATAAACTGACGAATGTCAAACCAGGTATTCACTAAACCTTGTACTTGATCCGGTTTTTCCTGAATCAGTTTTTCTGTCACCACCAACAAATCCGGAATGGCCCCCGGAAATTCCTTGGAGCTAATGAGTTCTTTGGACCCTTCTCGTTTCAACGCGGTTAACCAAAAAGGAGGAAATGCCCCCACTGCATCCACTTTCCCGGCCGCAAAGGCGGCGGCGGCGGCCCCAGTTTCCAACGGCTCAATCACCACATCATCCCGGCTCATCCCTTCTCGTTCCAGGGCTAAACTGAGCAGAAAATCATCCACTACCCCTTCTTCGATCGCCACTTTTTTGCCTTTTAAATCCTGAATGGTATTAATGTCTGCCGTCACAATGATTTTGTCATTACCGGCGGAATTATCATTGACCAACACCGCCACTTCTCCATTAATCGCTTCCCCCGCAAAGGAGATCGTATCATTCAAGGTTTGGCTATTGCCATCCAATTGACCGGCGGCGAGGGCTTGCATAGATTCCAGGTAGCCATCAAACCATTTCATTTCCACATTGACGCCATTTTTGGCAAATAGACCCTCCTCTTCGGCGATCGCCCAGGGCCACCAACCAGCCCAATTGCTATAACCAATGACGATGGGAGGGCCTGCCGGCACAGGAGCAGAATTGTCAGAGGTGGTGGTTTCTGGCGGCGCTTGACTACAACTCACCACCAGTAACAGACTACTGAAAAAAATCACCAAAGAGGATAGTAACGTGCGTTGTTTCATTGTTTAAAACTGGGTAAAGAATACGTGGGGGCATGACCAAATGATTTGGTTAACCCTGGGAAAATGCGTTCCTGATGTGACCTTGAGAGGGAATTGAGATTAGTAAAGAGGAAAAAGCCATTTTGAACCGTGCTTGTTTTAACGGTTTCACACTAAGGCCGTGGTCTTGACCTGGCGTTTAATCCAGCCAAACCAATCCGCTAACCCCTCGCCGGTTTTGGCAGAAATGGGGATGATGGTGACATGGGGGTTCATTGACCGCACGTTAGCGGCCAGTTTTTCAAGATCCAACGCCAAGTAGGGAATCAAGTCGATTTTGGTAATTAACAAACAGTCCGCTTCTTGGAACATGATTGGATACTTGAGCGGTTTGTCTTCCCCTTCCGTGACGCTCAATAAGGCCACTTTGGCGTGTTCCCCCACTTCAAATTCGGCGGGACACACTAAGTTACCGACGTTTTCCACGAGGACTACATCAAAATCGGAGGGGTTATACGCTTCCTTCAAGCGATGGATCCCACCGGCCACCATTTTGGCGTCCAAATGACATGATCGCCCGGTATTAATGGCAATCACAGGACTACCATATTGCCGCAGGCGATCGGCATCAAGTTCCGTGGTCATATCCCCTTCAATCACCGCCATTTTTAATTGACCCTGTAGGGCAGCTAGGGTTTTTTCTAGCAAAACGGTTTTACCGGCCCCCGGACTACTCATCAGGTTTAAACAGGTAATGCCCCATTGATCAAAATGTTCGCGGTTATGGTCTGCGCCATCTTGGTTGGCGTGGAGGAGGTTAATG
>JBEAQB010000260.1:0-2827 GCA_041164125.1 Cyanobacteriota bacterium | reverse complement strand
TACCGATTTGGCCGGTGAGTAAATGTAGGTTAATTAAACTGCGGGCTTTGGCGGTGCCCTGGGGGATTGATTGATCCCCATGGACCAGAGGGAGAGGACATTTTGGCTGTCTCCCCACCAGCGGGCGGCCTGCTCTAATGCCTCAACGGCAATACCACAGCGTTCAGCGACGACATCCGGGGGATATTGGTTAATTACCTGGGCGTAGTCTTGGTAGCCGTGGGTATGGTGGGCAATAAAGTCAGCATCAATGCGGCCCCATTGCCGCAGTAAAAAAGCCATGCCGTGCAACAGGTCAATATCAGAACCGGGACGAATAGCCAGATGCAGATCGGCCACGTCAGCGGTGGCGGTGCGGCGGGGATCCACCACAATCAGTTTCACCCCGGCATGTTGTTTGTGGTGCTTCCGGAAGCGGTTAAAGACAATGGGATGGCAGTCGGCGGTATTGGTGCCAATTAAAAAGGCGCAGTCGGTGAGTTCGAGGTCGTCGTAGCAGCAAGGGGGGCCGTCGGAACCGAGGCTGTACATGTAAGCCGCCACGGCGGACGACATACAGAGGCGGGAATTGGTGTCAAAGTTGTTGGTGCCTAAACAGCCTTTAAGCAATTTTTGGGCAATGTAGTAATCCTCCGTTTGCATTTGCCCCGAGGCGTACATACAGATGCTATCTGCCCCTTGGGTTGCTACCAGGGTTTGCAGCCGATCGCCAAGGATTTGAATGGCCTGATCCCAGGAAATTTCCGTAAAGTCGTCGTCGAGGGTGGGGCGATACAAGGGTCGTTCCAACCGTTGTTTAGCCATCGCCTCCATCACCGTGGCCCCTTTCACACAGACCATGCCTTGGCTGGAGGGATGTTGGCGATCGCCGCGAATTTTAAAGGTATCGGCGGCGGGAACCGCTTCTAGACCGCAACCCACCCCGCAATAGGGACAGAGGGTTTTAACACTAGCTGCCATGGGTTAAACGACTTCTAAGTAGATGGGGGTTGAAAATTGTAAGATCCCCCCGCCTATCGGCACCCCCCTTGATAAGGTGGGAAGGGGGGGATCGAGCACAAAAAAATCTTCTATTTAATTACAACTAGGCACTTACCGGGGAAATCAGGCTAGAGGAGGGGGCCGTTTTCGGCGCAAAGGTTTGATATAGGCCAATGCCCACCAGGGTGGCCGCCATGGCACAACAGACCCCCGCCGCCACTGTTTTAAACCAGGGTAATCCCCCTGTTCCTGCTTCTTCAGTCACCTCTTCATCGTGGGCAAAGCGGTGGTAGAGAAAATCTAAAACTTCATTCCGCAGTTCATAAAAGCGGGGGTCATCGGCAATTTGACTGCGGTTGCGGGGACGGTCAAAGGGAATATCGACAATTTCGCCAATTTGGGCACTGGGGCCATTGGTCATCATCACCAGGCGATCGGCCAAAAATAATGCTTCATCAATATCATGGGTAATCATTAACACCGTTAACTCATTGTCCCGCCAAATTTGTAATAACTCTTCTTGCAATTCCTCTTTGGTAATGGCATCTAACGCCCCAAAGGGTTCGTCCAAAATTAGAATTTCAGGATGGATGGCTAAGGCCCTGGCGATCGCCACCCGTTGCTTCATACCGCCGGAAATTTGGTTGGGTTTTTTATCCTGAGCTTCCGTCAGCCCCACCATTTCTAAATAATGTTTGGCCAGTTCTACTTTTTCGGATTTCGACTTATCGGGATAAACAGCATTTAGCCCCAGATAGACATTTTCATAGGCGGTTTTCCAGGGCAACAGGCAATAGTTTTGGAACACCATCATCCGGTCGGGGCCAGGGCCGGTAATGGGGTGATCATGGAGGGTGACCCTGCCGTCGCTGGGGGTGTTAAAGCCGGACACCATATTTAACAGGGTGGATTTACCGCAACCGGAATGGCCAATGACGCAAATAAATTCCCCTTGCTTAACAGTGAGGTTAATCTTGTCTAAAACACAGTAGTCTCCCGCTGCCGTGGGATAGACCTTGCTCAAGTTTTCAATCTTTAAAAAGTCGGTGGCGTTATCTTGGGACGGCGTAGGTTGGGCGGGATTCATGGTTAACATAAATGTCTGATCAAGGGGGGGATTAGGGGCGGAGGGGGTAACTAAGTTGATTGGGACAGAGAAGACGGCACATCCAGGGGAATTTCCGTCACCTTGACCGGACGATGCAGGGTAAACCGCTGGATATACCCCAAGGGATCATCGGGGGTAAAGACCATGCCGTCAAACAGTTTGATCAATTGGCGATCGGGTTCTAAATCCGGCAGTCCCAATTGACGACAGGCTTCGCCATACAAATCGGGACGACGCACCCGTTCAATAATTTCTAACCAGTTGCGGGGAAAATCCGTATAGCCCCAGCGCACCAATTGGGTTAACGTCCACAGGGCTTCACTGCGGGAGGGGCAGGTGGATTGGTTAACAAAAAATTGGTTATAGCGGAAGGGGGGCATGGGGTCTTGTTCCCCCCCTTTGTAATAGGGCGTCAAAAACCCGGGACTGGTATAAGCCTTGTCTGACCCGACATATTCCGGACGGCAGAGGAGGTCAAGGATTTCTTCTCGGTGGCGATGATCATCACAATACTCACAGGCCATCAGCAGCGCTTTCACTAAGGCAATGTGGGTTGCGGGATAGGCCTTCACCCAGGACTCCTTCACCCCGAGGACTTTTTCGGGATGACCGTCCCAGATCTCTAAATCGGTGGTAATCACCTGCCCCAGGCCGTCATGCACTGCGCGGGAATTCCAGGGTTCTCCCACACAATAGCCATCGATATTTCCCGCTTTCAAGTTAGCGACCATTTGGGCC
>JBEAQB010000259.1:0-20804 GCA_041164125.1 Cyanobacteriota bacterium | reverse complement strand
CGCATGGAGCGTTCCACCTCGATGGTGAAATCAACGTGGCCGGGGGTGTCAATGATATTGATATGATGATCTCGCCAATCCGTGCTGATTGCCGCCGCTGTAATGGTAATGCCCCGTTCTCGTTCCTGGGCCATCCAATCCGTTACCGCCGTCCCTTCATGCACTTCGCCAATTTTGTGGACAACACCGGAGTAAAACAGGATTCGTTCTGTCGTGGTCGTTTTTCCCGCGTCAATGTGGGCGGCAATGCCAATATTGCGGATGTGATCAATGGGAATTGTCCGGGACATAGCAGTTTACTCCTAACGGGGAATTCGACCTTAACAAATGCCTTGCCTATATTTTTCGACCAAAAAACGGAAAAGCATTTACAATTCTATACGTTTTCCAAAACATTTCTTTACTTCAAGGGGGAGAAATTTCCCACCAGGAAGCCAGGGAGGGGCGATCGCCCCAAATTCTAAGCCCAGAAATGCCAGAAGTATTAGTAGCGGTAGTGGGCAAACGCTTTGTTGGCTTCAGCCATGCGGTGAGTTTCTTCCCGTTTTTTGATCGCTGCACCAGTTTCGTTAGCGGCGTCCATAATTTCGTTGGCGAGTTTACTTTCCATGGTTCTGCCTCCACGGACGCGGGAGAAGTGGACTAACCAGCGTAGCGCTAGCGCCGTTCCCCTAGCCGGTCGCACCTCCATGGGCACCTGATAGGTTGCACCGCCAACACGACGGGCCTTGACTTCGACTAAGGGGGTCAAGTTTTTGATGGCTTTTTCAAACACCGTTAAGGGGTCTTCTCCGGTCTTTTCTCCGATCGCTTTAAGCGCATTATAGACAATGCTAGAGGCAAGGGATTTCTTGCCGGATCGCATCACCCGCCGAATAGTCATACTCAGTAAGGTGCTGTTATAAACGGGATCAGGAGGGACAGGACGTTTTTTGACGTTTCCACGACGAGACATGATGGTAACTCTAGTTAATGATTAAATATCGCAACAATTTCCCCATCAGGCTGAAGAATCAGGCAGGACAAGCCTTAAGGTTAATTGCTACCGTAACAATATTTGAGACTGAAATATTCGCTAGGTGGGCGGAACAATTGTAGTTAAAGCTACATCATCCCCGCAAGACAAACGTTAATCTACAACGATTACTTCGCTTTTTCCCGCTTAGTTCCGTACTTGGATCGACCCTGTTTGCGATCCTTGACGCCTGTGGCATCTAATGTACCGCGTACAATGTGGTAACGGACGCCAGGTAGATCCTTTACCCGTCCCCCCCGGATCAAAACGACAGAGTGCTCTTGCAGATTGTGACCGATACCAGGGATATAAGCGGTAACTTCAAAGCCAGAGGTTAATCGAACCCGAGCAACTTTCCGGAGAGCTGAGTTGGGCTTTTTCGGGGTTGTCGTATAAACACGGGTACACACTCCCCGACGTTGGGGACATTGCTTGAGAGCCGGTGATTTTGTTTTCTTCTTGACCTTCGAGCGTTCGCTGCGAATGAGTTGCTGAATAGTTGGCATGTTTTAAATCTGATAGGGATTAGGCATAGTTTCCTAACCGTTGAAAATCATTGACAAATTTTCATCATACGCTTCACTGACTCAGGGTGTCAACCATCATTAGAGCGGTCATTAAAGCCAATGGGAAAATTGGGGGCTGAGATGGGCCAGATCGGGGGGGCGGTCAATATCGGGAAGTGGGGGAAGGGAAAAATGGCGATCGCCATTGAGGTGAACTTTCGCAAGGGTTTGGCGATAAACCTGGTCAGTGCCCCAGTCAATATTGTGGAAATAGAGGGGAGTGGGACGATTCAAGCCTAGCAAATAGTAACCGCCATCCCAAGCAGGGCCAATCACCACATCATAATGACTAAGGGCATTAAAGGTGTTGTGGAGTAATGCTTCGGTAATAAAGGGACAATCAATCCCCACCATGACGACTTGTTCACTTCCCGCCTTAAAGGCTGATTCACAGGCAGTCTGAAGGCGCTCGCCTAAGTCCCCTGGATGTTGTTGTGCGTAGGCTAATTCTGTTCCGAGCCATTGCCGCATTTGGCCCTCACTCCCCCCTGTGAACATGAGTGTGACGGCGATCGCCGGGTTGAGGCGCTGAAGCCGTTGCACCACGTCAACCAGGTGTTCCGTCAGCTGCCGTTGCAGCTTGGCCGCCCCAACGGCCCCTAAAGCGGGAATGAGGCGGGTTTTCGTTTTACCAGGGAGGGGAAAACGGGTAAAAATCAGTAAATGTTGCTGCATCACAATTTTCTAAACTCCCGGTTCCCCTTGTTCAAGAGGATCGCAGTTCCCCCCCCACCATCAGCAAGAAGGGCTACTGCCCTGGTGTCACTTTGTCAACAACCGTTAACGTGCCATCGGGTTTCACGGTCCAAACATCATAACTACCGATAACGTCACCGTTTTCGTCAATATCAACGTTACCGCTGGCGCCTTGGTAATTAATCGCTTTGCCCTCTCGCACCATGGCGAGCGCCTCGCAGGCATCAGTTACCTCCTCCCCGGAACCGGCCGCCACTGCCCGAATTTTTGATTGAATCGCTTCCCCTGTGTTGGCCTTTGCGGCTTCCGCTGCCAGCATCAATAACACTGTCGCATCGTAGGTGTGGGGCACAAAGGCGGTCACCTCTTTCTGGGTTGCATCTTTCCAGAGTGCTGTAAAATCGTCCAACGCCTTACCGTCAGCGCCAGGCACTGTTCCCAAAGCACCGGCTAATAGAGAATTGCCGTCTTCTCCTTTGCCGACTTTTTGTACAAAGTCATCGGAATAGACACCATCGGTGAGCAACCAGGTAACGCCCTGGGTTAATCCTTGTTTATAAGCCGCTTGCACCAACACACTGCCCGTGTCGGCATAGAGAACGGCCGCAATGGCATTGGGATTATTCGCAAAGGCTTGAGCCGCTTCTGTATCTAGCGTCGCCGCCTTAGGATCATAACGGACAGGGTTATCTCTGTTCATCACCGATCCCCCGTTATTTTCAACGGACTCCACAAACACTTTTTCAAAGCCGACACCGTAATCGTTATTGATGACCACTGTGGAGATCTTTTCAAATCCCTCCTGTTTGACTAACGCGGCCAACGCCTGGGCCTGATAAGTATCCGGCGGTGCAGTCCGCGCCCAATAACCTTGGTAATTACCCTGTTGTGCCTGTTGGGTAAACACCGGACTGGTACTTCCCGGGGAAATCATCATGACTTTATTTTTAACCGCAATCGGGATAGCCGCACTGGAAACGCTGCTGGCAAAGGATCCAACAACCCCTGCCACTTGATCCACCTCAGCCAATTTGGTCATGGCAGAAACCCCGGCGGTGGGATCGGTTTGATCATCTTCAATCACAACCGTTACAGGTTGACCGTTAACGCCACCACAGTCATTGATGGTATCCACCGCTAATTGCACCGCTAAGGGCATATTTTGACCAATGGCGGAGAGGTCTCCCGTCGCGGGGAGTAGGGCCCCCAATTTTAAACCGCCCTCTCCCCCTGGACTGGTTGCTTGATCCCCATCAGGGGCAGCACCAGGTTCACTACAGGCACTCAGTACACTAGCAGTTCCTCCCACCAGCATTAAATTTAGGGCGATCGCCGTTAAGCGCCGAGACGATTGGGCCCCGAAAAGATTCATCATGCCAACTCCTCCCACAAAGTATCACTGGGCTAATATTGACTTACCATCATAGTCAACATCGACCCATCTAGCGTCTCAATTGTTACAGTGGTGGCTAATAGGGAGAGGAAAAAACAGCGATTGAGTCCGACAAGGGGATGGTGACATAGGAAAATTCTGTTTGCGTGGGAGGCAACTGGATCAGGTTCACGAATCCCGTTCAATTTCAGTGGCCAAGGCTTGGCGAGCAATATGGGTCAGATAAATTGTCACACCAATAGTGGCAGCAAAACCGATGAGGCGTCCCCCCCACAGAAGCCAACCCTGACCGGTTTGCGTCTCAGGGGCCAGACTCGCTAAATCCCCAGCCAGGGAACCAAGGTAAACATACAAGATAGTGCCGGGAATCATACCAGCACAGCCCCAGAGGTAATCGCTCAAACTAACCCCAGTGATACCGTAGGCATAATTTAACAATACGAAGGGGAAAAGGGGAGAAAGACGGGTTAGCAGAGTAATTTTCAGACCGTCTTGCTTAACCGCCCGGTCGATCGCCTGAAATTTTGGATACTGAGCAATTTTGCGTTCTACCCAGTCCCGAGCAAGGTAACGACCCACCAGAAAAGCCCCCGTCGCCCCTAGGGTTGCCCCCACAAAAACATAGATAGATCCCCACACAACCCCGAATAACACACCGCCACCGATGGTCAGAACTGATCCCGGTAATAAGGCCACGGTGGCTAGGGCATAAAAGCCGATAAAGGCGATCGCCGCAGCGGGGCCTAAACCCTCAATCCAAGCCAAGATCTCCTGTAGGAGTTGTTGGGGGTTAAGCCCCATCGCCAATGGAACGGGTTGAACACCAATGGGGGTTAACAGGTGTAAAAGCTGGCCTTGGTCAATCGGAAGGCAGGGAAGCATTAGTCGTTTGTTGGCAAAATCAAGGTAATTTCACTAAAGTCATTTCACTAAAGTTGCGTTACAGGGAGGGCAGGGACAAAGTTGCCATCCCTAAAAATTTGACCCCTGAAGGATTGACCTCAAATCGGCAGGGCATCACTTCAACCCCAGCGGCGATCGCCTGGCGTAGTTGTTGGCCGTATATGGGGTCATAAGCATCACCAGGGGCGAATTCGGTACAATCGCCCCGATTAATGAAATACAACATCACTGCCCTCATAGCGGGGACGAGAGAGGTTAACGCCTGTAGGTGTTTTTGCCCCCTGGTGGTCACCGTATCAGGAAACTGGGCTTGGGAGGCGAATGCTAAGGTCGTATTTTTTACCTCGACATAAATTGATGGTTTTCCCGGTGCCGTCAAGAGGAAATCAATACGACTTTTTTTATCCTTTCCATAGGGAACTTCGGACTTGACCGTATCGTAATCCGGGGCGAGGTTCAGGAAAAGTCTCTCGGTTAATGCCTGTTTAATCACCCGATTGGGGAGGGCCGTATTAACGCCCACCCAGGTTTGATTAATTTCAATCATTTCCCAGGTGTAGGGTAATTTTCGTTTAGGATTATCACTTTTTGAGAGGTAAACGTTTGCCCCCACCTCGCACACCCCCGTCATTGGCCCGGTGTTGGGACAGTGGGCAGTAATGATGCTGCCATCACCCAGTTCAATATCCGCTAAAAACCGTTTATAACGTTTGACTAAAATACCTGCCGTTAACGGGGGATAGGGATAAAAAAATGGTGTGCTCATCGGCTCCCCACATCATCACGAGTAAAGTTAGATCGGTTTTAACGCTTCGGGCGTGGACACCGTCATGGCGGGATCCCCCTGGGTCGTTTGGTGTTGTGCCCATTGTTGATAGTCTGCGATTAATTGGGCCTGTAAGCGTTGTTTAATGCGTCCTAAGACGCCCCGTAATAAACCATTAGCAGCCATCTCTAGTAGGGGCTTCGGTGTGAACCACAGTGCTTGCGGTAAATCAACCCCTACCTTTAAATCAGCTTTGCCTTGTAACAGCGTCTGGCCACCGTGTTGATAAGGGGCTAAGCGTCCTTTCAAACACAGACTGAAACGGTGATTAATGTAATCAATGCCGCGAATTTCGCAGCTTTCAGATTCTAAAAATACGGTTCCCGTGGCATTGGCCCAGACTTTCAACACGACTGTGGGCTGAAAGTGGTAAATGTCCATAAAGTTCAAGGGGCGCATTTTTAGACGAAACCGATTATCTGGCAAGCTTTCCATCAACCGTGGATCGGCGATCGCCTGCACAAGGCGTTTAGGCTGACGCAGATAGTGCTGCAGGTTTGACAGCGGCTCGGATAGTGGCAGCCTTAATTGTTCAGTGGCGGAAAAATTAACACGCATGCTCCATCCTTGACGTAGTTAGAGTCTGTTAATTAACTATGTTACATTTCTTAAGAAATATTAGCAGACAGTGAGGGGGAGGGCGTCCCACCATTGCTGCCCCCCTAAATCGTCATCCCTAAATATTTCGCCACAGTTTGCACGTCCTTATCCCCTCGCCCAGAACAGTTGATGACAATCCGTTCACCCGGATTGAGTTGTGGACAGAGGGTCTCTAAATAGGCAAAGGCATGGGCCGTTTCCAAGGCCGGAATAATCCCTTCCAATTCTGATAACCGTTGCAAAGCGGCGATCGCCTCTTGGTCGGTCACGCTGTAATATTCTGCCCGACCGGAATCTTTAAGGTAACTATGTTCCGGGCCAACCCCTGGGTAATCTAACCCGGCACTGATGGAATGGGCTTCCGTCACTTGCCCCTCTGTATCCTGGAGTAAGTAACTCATGGCACCATGTAAGACCCCTGGTTTGCCCATGGTTAAAGTGGCAGCATGTTTGCCAGAAACAATACTTTCGCCGGCCGCCTCGACTCCAATCAGACGAACATCACGGTCATCAATAAAGTCATAAAATAAGCCCATGGCATTGGAACCGCCACCGACACAGGCCAACAAAATATTGGGTAAACTGCCCCACTTATCTAAACATTGCTGGCGGGTTTCTTGCCCGATGACGCGGTGGAAATCCCGCACCATCATTGGGTAAGGGTGCGGCCCTGCCACTGATCCCAGAATGTAATGGGTCGTTTCCACATTGGTCACCCAGTCCCGAATGGCTTCAGAGGTGGCATCCTTAAGGGTACCAGTCCCCGCCGTAACGGGTTGAACCGTCGCCCCCAATAGGTTCATGCGGAAGACATTCAACTTTTGCCGCTCCATGTCCTGCACCCCCATGTAGATGATGCATTCGAGTCCAAAACGGGCGCAGACTGTAGCGGTAGCCACCCCATGCTGACCCGCCCCCGTTTCAGCGATAATGCGTTTTTTGCCCATGCGCTTAGCCAGGAGCACTTGCCCCAGGGCGTTATTAATTTTGTGGGCCCCGGTATGGTTTAGATCCTCACGCTTAAGGTAAATCAGCGGCTGGGAACCATCGGGACGGGCATAATGTTGGCTGAGGCGTTCAGCAAAGTAGAGGGGGGACGAGCGACCGACGTAATCGGTCAATAAACCCGCCAGTTCCGCTTGAAATTCAGGCTCATCTTTATAGCGTTTATAGGCGGTTTCTAGTTCACTCAAGGCAGGCATTAAAGTTTCCGGAACGTATTTGCCGCCGTAATTACCGAAACGTCCGAAAGCGTCGGGGAAATGGTGGGTTACTGGGAGGGGAGGGGAGATAGTAGTCACAAACGATTCGCAGGGGAGAAGGGGGAAGTAATAGGTTAGGGGGGGAGCGGCTTAGAGGGGATTACTCGCAGAGGGACGGCGATCAATCACTTGGTCAATTAAGCCATACTCTTTAGATTCTGCTGCAGACATGAAAAAATCCCGTTCTGTGTCTTCAGCAATCTGTTCTAAGGGTTTACCGGTATGGTCAGCTAAATGTTGATTGAGCAATCCCTTGAGGTAAAGGATTTCCTTGGCTTGAATTTCAATATCTGTCGCTTGACCTTGGGCCCCCCCCAGGGGCTGGTGAATCATGATGCGGGAGTTAGGCAGACTCATGCGCTTACCTTTTGCCCCAGCGCTGAGCAGAAAAGCGCCCATGCTAGCGGCCAAGCCAATGCAGATGGTGCAAACATCAGGACGAATTTGATTCATGGTATCAAAAATACCCAGGCCCGCCGATACCGATCCCCCCGGAGAGTTGATGTAGAGATAAATGTCTTTTTCGGGATCTTCCGCTTCTAGAAATAGAAGCTGGGCTACAACTAAATTCGCATTCTCGTCCCGGACCTCCTGCCCCAGGAAGACAATCCGCTCCCTGAGCAGACGGGAATAGATATCAAAGGCGCGATCGCCACGACCAGACGTTTCGATGACGGTTGGAATCATGGAGAAAAGGGACAGTTACCGTAAAGTTTCCCTAAATTGTGACATATTCTTCCCTCCCTAGGAATGGCCTGAGCATTCCGTTAGGGGTGTTCGGCGGAAATAATGGGCAAACTCAAATAAGTCATGCGCTTTAGTTCCCGCCGTCCGCGGGTGCCCATTTGGCCAGGTTGTCATTTTAGGATAAGGGGCGTTAATTGCCACGGCAAGCCAACAGTAGCAACCTGCATCCTAAGGCAGAGCGACAAGGTCTCCGCCTTCAGTTGCTTGCTCGAGGCGTTTGGCTTACAATTCCCGGCGGCCCTCTAAAGCCCGTGCGAGGGTGACCTCATCTGCATATTCTAAGTCTCCCCCCATCGGTAACCCAAAGGCAATGCGGGTGACTTTGGTAAAGGGTTGCAACAGTTTCCCTAGGTAAAGGGTGGTGGTTTCCCCTTCCACACTGGGACTGATCGCCAGAATCACTTCTTTAATCAGGGGATCGCTGACCCGTTTAATTAACGGTTCAATGGTTAACTGTTCAGGGCCTATGCCATCCATGGGCGAGATAACTCCCCCCAGTACATGGTACTTTCCTTTAAATTCACGGGTTTTCTCAAGCGCAATAACATCCCTCGGATCGCTCACAACACAAATCGTGCTGTTGTCCCGTTTTGGGTGGCGACAGATATCACAAATGGGTTCTGCGGATAAATGAAAGCAAATCTGACACTGTCCCACCCGCTGTTTGGCGTCCAGTAGGGCTTGGGCTAACGCTTGGATTTCAGTATCAGGGCGTTTAAGAATGTGCAACGCCAAGCGTTGAGCCGTTTTTGGCCCCACACTGGGTAAACGTTGTAATTGTTCGATTAAACGGGCAAGGGGGGGCGTATAAATGGGATCAATTCCTCCGGTATCTCAAGCAAGCATTTAGGGTAGGTTTCCGAACCTTAATTTTACTTGCCCCAGGATATCGTGCGCATTTCCCTGGCGCCTGGTGAAGTTGTCAGCTCTCCATCGCCAGGTCAAAACCCTAAAGCCCGTCCTACAATGTAAATAATGTTTTTCGGACGCAACGATATGCAGGATTTGGTCAAAAAAGCGCTGTATTTGGGGGTTGGCATTGCCACCTACGCTGCTGAACAAGCCAACACTAACCTGAGGGAATTAACCCTCAAAGCTCAAAAACTAGCCGATTCCTTGGTGGAACGGGGGGAAATGAGTGCGGAAGAAGCCCGCCGCTATGTCGATGAATTAATTCGGGAAGCCCAGGGAGAAGGGAGCGTTCAAGGGGCGGAGGACAGTCGGACTCCCCGTCGTATTGAAATTGTGGCCGATGAAGCGGAAACGACAGATCCGCCATCCAACGGCGTTACCAACGATGCTAATCCGTGTGAGGTGGACGAAGTGGAAAGCCTGCGTCAACAAGTAGACGCCCTACAAGCAGCGTTAAAACGCCTTAATCGTTCCTAACAGGCGATCGCCCTGATCTAACAATGGTTAAGGATCCGGTCTCATCTCACTGTGACCGGGGGCGAGTCCAGTGGTAAATAAATGGTTAACGTCTCTGCTAGCGGCGATCGCCGTCGCAGGGTTAACTTACCCCCCAGGAGTTGAAACAGATTTTTGGTGACGTCCCAATTCAAACTTAAACAGCCCGTTTCCGGCTGAAACATGAGCAGTTCCCCCAAGGCTCGGAGTGGATTCCCTTGGTTGGGAGATTGGGTATGGAATTGGACCTTCAGTTGATCCCCAGCCGTGCTGATGTGTAAATGAATTTCGCCACCACTACTTAGACTGCGGACAAATTTTTCGATCAGACCACTCAAGACCTGATCGAGTAGGCTGGGGTTACTCCACACCTGCGGTAAACAGGTCGGGATTTCCACCTGGAGGTTGACGTTGTAACGCTTGGCTTGATGTTGCCAGCGGGGAATCGCAGCTTGAAACACCTGTTCGAGATAGGTTATTGTCAACGGCACCACTAATTCTGGTAGTGGCGTCGACTCTAATTCCGCCGCCCGAAAGATCAAATCCATGCGACTAATTTGATCACTGCATTCGCGGTCAATCGCTTCGATGCGCTGCAGTACCTCGGGGGATAAATCTTTTCTGCGCAACAAGAGCCGGGTTAAGGTCCGAATACTGGTTAAGGGCGTGCGGACTTCATGGGTCAACGCTTGTAATAATTCCACTTCGGGCGCCGTTGCTGGTTCTGACATTTCCACAAAAATCGGTGGAGGGGATTCCCGGGGCAAATCGGGTAGGGCATCCAGCAATAATTGACTAAATTGACTGACCAGGCGAAAGTCGGGCGGCGGCGGCGTGATCGTCTCCAAAAGGGCTTCGAGGCAGGGAAACTCGGGGTTGAAAATACCTTGCAGCCGGGGGCGTAAACTCTGCCAGGCTTTGGCTAAGATGTCTGGCTCAAAGCTCCAATAAAACTGCGGTGTGCCCACTTTATTGGTGCCCAGCACGAAGAGGACAGCAAACTGTTGGGTCATGAGCCAACAAAATTGATCTTGGGCCAGGGGATCCTGAGGAAACAGCGGAAATTCCCGGACTTGCTGGGGTTGCAAGGGAGTCGGCATACCACTGGTTAAGCAGGGTAAGGGCACTAACTGTTGCCAAGCGTTAGGGGTGGCAACGCCTTGATAAACTCGAGCGAACAATTGAGGATCGCTGAGGATAGGGATAGGGCCAGACAGGCAGACGCCTTGAAGCTCTTTGGGGTTAGACCCTAAGGTCTTTTGTAACAATATTTCTACGGCGGCGATCGCCCCAAACCAGTGTTGTTGGGCTTTGAGGTGAGCCTGATCTGGTGATCGACGGAATTTAGCTTCGGACCGATCAGCTGAAGCAAATAAATCGCTCAATCTTAAACAACCACCATTCACCAGAATCATTACCCGATATCAACCTTGGTAACAACAAATTTTTCTTCTTCAAATAGTAAACTCAGCAGACCTTAACCCCTTAGCCGTAAAACCGAACCCTCCCCACGGTGATCGCCGCCAAAGGATCACATAACCTGAAAAAAGGAGCCATACCCCTACGGTTTGACTCCTAAGAACAGTAACGAGATCAGAGATTAGTGATATGTCAAGACTCAGGAAGTCACTGGCATTAATCCATTCTGAGTGTCTTAATCATCACTCAGTCATCGGCGTGGAACTACCATAGGAATCCACTTCAGTTACAAAGCCGGTGTAGGCCTGCATGCCGTGCTCGCTGATATCCAAGCCGATTAACTCCTCTTCTTTGCTGACCCGGATACCCATGATTTGCTTGAGGATTGTCCAGACAATCAGGCTGAAAGCAACGGTGAAAGCGCCAGTTGCAGCAACACCAATGAATTGAATAATCAGTTGGCCGACGCCACCACCGTAGAAAAGTCCCCCTTCTGTAGCAAATAAGCCCACAGCCAAGGTGCCCCAAACACCGTTTACTAAGTGGACAGAGATAGCCCCAACTGGGTCGTCAATCTTGATGCTGTCGAAGAAGGCGACTGAATAAACCACCAGGATGCCAGCAACACCACCAATGATGATTGCCCCCCAATAGTCCACACCGGCGCAGCCCGCCGTGATGCCCACCAGACCGGCCAGGATGCCATTGATTACCATGCTCAAATCAGGCTTACCATCTTTGAGCCAAGAGGTGAAGGTTGCCGTGATACCACCGGCCGACGCTGCTAAGTTGGTGGTTACAGCGATATAAGCACAGTTCTCGTTAGCGGCTAACTCTGAACCGGGATTAAAGCCAAACCAGCCGATCCAAAGAATTAAACAGCCAAGCATCGCGAAGCCCATGTTGTGACCCGGTAGGGCACCAGGGCGACCATCAACGAACTTGCCAATCCGGGGACCCAGTAAAGAGGCTCCCACTAAAGCGGCCCAACCACCAACGGAGTGAACAACCGTGGACCCCGCAAAGTCGGAAAAGCCTTCAGCGCCCAAAATCGAAATACTACTCAGCCAACCACCACCCCAGGTCCAATGACCCGTAATCGGGTAGGCGATGCCGACGAGAAGTACACTGAAAATCAAAAATTCGTTAAATTTGATCCTCTCAGCAACTGCACCAGAAACGATGGTTGCGGCAGTGGCGGAGAAAGCTACTTGGAATAGGAAAAAGACGGTGACCGGCAGTCCCCCAGGAAAGGGATCAAGACCATAGGTAGCGCTCTCCCCTGATAGGAAAAATCCCCCTAAACCGATAAAAGCATTGGGGCTATCCCCCGCTCCAAACATAAAGGAGAAGCCGAGAGCCCAGTAAGCAACAGTTGCCAGGGCAAAAACAATCAGGTTTTTTGTCAGGATGTTAACGGCATTTTTCTGGCGGCATAGTCCGGTTTCCAACATCCCGAAACCAGCATTCATAAAAATAACCAGCACCGATGCGACCAAAATCCAAATGGTATTTAGGTAACCTTGGAGGGTCGCCACACTTTCGTTAACGACTTCAACGGTAACTTCGTTGATCTCAACATCCTGGGCGATCGCCGCTGCATTCCAAACGACTATGATCAGAGCGGTTAGAGGAATACAGGCTAACCAGGGAGAGTTGATCTGACGGCGTACGAATCTCAAGAATGAAGTCCGTTCAGCCATTGAACGCGAGGAATATGTCCGATTGCCAGGACTCCTCTCACCCACATTTAATTTAGACAGTATCGGATTAGACATTTTGCTCTTTATTCTAGGTTCATCCATCAAAGTCTAGGTCTTATCTGAACTTTAGGGCAAGACTTTCCCGGAGCAGGATAATCCTCGCCATTAGCAGAAGAACAGAGAAAATCAGACAATTTCGGATCTCAGACCTTCCAAGTATTCAGTTTTTGTATCATTCCTTTCTGTATGTTTTACTACTTTCTGATCAAAGAATTCGTTGTAATCAGTCAATTCCTGAGGGTTAGGCATAGGCACAATCCCCGAAAGAATGTAGCTCAAGGCCACTCAGGTAATGTCAAAACCATGGCAGTGGCTCCCAAGAATCGTAGAAGAGCAAGCCTGATTCTTGAGAGCTGGGATGCGATTTCGATCCCCCTATCAACATGGGGGTCAAACGACGACAGGGTCATCCTAGACCGCTGAGTCCGCCCCCCATAGTGCTCATTTCAGCCGCCGATGAGATCGCCGACATTCGCAAAGATTAGCCATTCACCGCAACACGACGATGATGGATATTACGGCCTGCGCCCAAAATCTCCAGGCCCCACAATGTCACAATTTGACACTAAACTTCATGAATTTTTTTAACGCTAGGGGGATATTTCCTAGCAAAATGCCCCGACCTGCGTAAAATAGGGACTAAAGTTTTGTCATTCCCTGACGAAATTCGCTATTCAGGAGAACTCAATAACAATGGCAACCTCTAATCAAGTTGTTAAACCTTATAATGGTGATCCCTTTACCGGGCATCTTTCCACCCCCATTTCCGACTCAGCCTTTACCCGTGCCTTTATCGGTAATCTACCGGCTTACCGCAAAGGCCTATCGCCGATTCTAAGAGGCTTAGAAGTGGGAATGGCCCACGGCTACTTTTTGATGGGACCCTGGACCCTACTTGGCCCCCTGCGAGATTCTGAGTATCAGTATGTTGGGAGCTTGATTAATGTACTGGCCTTAATCCTGGTTGCCACGGTGGCTTTGACGAGCTACGGCTTGGTCACCTTCCAAGGAGAACAAGGGACGACGGATAGTCTGCAAACAGCCGATGGCTGGAGTCAATTTTCAGCCGGTTTCTTCGTCGGCGGTATGGGCGGCGCTTTTGTCGCTTTCTTCTTGCTCGAAAACCTCGGCGTTGTCGACGGGATCTTCCGGGGCCTCTTTAACTAAACGCCATTTTTTAAATTTTTTGCTGCATTACTTAATTAATTAGGGAGTTTTACCAATGGATGGTGCTTACGCTGCTTCTTACTTACCCTGGATTTTAATCCCGATGGTGGGTTGGTTATTTCCCGCTGTCACCATGGGGTTACTTTTTATCTACATTGAAAGTGAAGGGTAAACCCCATCAGTGTTTGGGACGGTAAATTTGACTGATTTTTTCGAGAATGTCTAACAACTTTGGCAAACATATTAGGGTCTGCTTGCTGAAGTTGTGTCAGGATTGTCCTCGTCATTGAGGAAGAGACATTTTTGTTTGGGTACTCTGCTGCTAGGCAGGGTATTTTTTTGGTAACGTGGGGGGATCTAAGCTATGAGAACGGGGCGTTTTTCTGTTATTGGTAAGGTCGGGACGATCCTCTTGTGGGAAGCCGACCCTTGGTTTACAGACATCGCTGGCATTCGGGTCAGCGTTTGACAGGCGTTAGGTTTATTGGATGGCTATGATTTGGGAATTAGATTTTTATGCACGTCCCTTACTGGACGATCAACAAAAAAAAGTGTGGGAGGTGTTGATCTGTGAGTCTCCCCAGTCGGTTCAGCAAGACCTGGGGGCCCTGTTTCGCTATCGTCAAGTTTGCCCCAGCACAACGGTCAATTCCCTTTGGCTAAAAACTGCCATTGAAACGGCGATCGCCGAGTCGGGTCAGATGCCCCAAAAGATTCGTTTTTTCCGGCGGCAGATGAACAATATGATCAGTAAAGCCTGTGAAGAGGCGGGTATTCCCCCGGCCCCCAGTCGCCGCACCTATGCCCTCCAGGCCTGGTTAGAAGATCGCCTACGTAATTTTTATCCCCACCAACCGGGTTACGATGCCCAGTTGGCCCAATCCCCCTCAGTGCAATATCCGGCCCTCAATGCGATCCCCCTACCGGATGCGGTACGGGGAGATCAAGGCGATCGGTGGGCATTGGTCAGTTTAGCGGCTGCTGATTTTCAAGAACTACCTGACTGGGAAATTGGTTTTGGTGAGAATTTTCCCTTGACGGGTTGGAACTTAGAGGACTCCACCCGTATTCCTGGGTTAATTTTGTTTTCTCCCCGTTCATTGCCCCTCGCCGCTTGGTTATCGGGCTTGGAATTAGGGTATTTACAATACAGTACTGACCCTCGGCCGATTATCCGCTTAGAAACAGGGGCTAGCGACAGTTGGGTGGTGGCCAATGTGACCGACGCCATCAGTGAAAAGGAAGCCCAAGGATTTGAAGCCGCTAAAAAACAAGCCGGCAATATTCATTTCTTAGCCATTCAGGACAGTCCAGAGAGTGAAACGTTTGCAGGGTTTTGGCTGCTCCAAGAAACTGCCCTCTGTTAACTGGCATTCCCCCTCAGGCAAACGCTGCCACCTTCCCTAAAAACTCCTGGGTCAATTTAACAAAGGCTTTTGACCCAGCGGTATTGGGCATTGACGTAACCACCGGCATAAATGAATCCACTGCTTTAGCAACGTTGACATCCATGGGAATAGCTTGCTGAAACAATTGTTGGGGTTGAAAATCATTTTGCACCCGTCGCATTACTTGGTTATAGTAACGACTCATGAGTCCCCCTCCCGAGAGAATAAAAACAACCCCAATAAGGTTAATGTTTAACGGGACATCGGATGCCTTATGGCTCTCCTTGAGACGCTCAATGCGGCGTTCTAATAACTGCATGCCTACCACCGATAAGGGTTCAGGACGGGCGGGTAATAAGTAAAAATCACTAGCGGCGATGCCACTGCGGGTTAGCAAATTATAACCAGGGGCACAGTCTAGAATAATAAAGTCATATTCCTCAAGCACGGGGGCTAAAATGTCTTTAATTAGAGACCCTTCAAATTTATTCCACACGGCTTCAAAACTCAGACTATCGGTTTCGCTAGCAGATTGATGGAGCTTTTCAGACACGAGATACTCGTCATAAAGTTCAATATTGCCAGGGAGGAGTTCTAAGCCTTCAATACCACAGATTTCTGGACAGATAATATCAAAAATGTCAAGCTTGCTGTAAGGATTGGGCTGAATAGCATTTTCTAAGAGATAACTGAGGGTTTTACCTTTTTTGCGCGTTTTAGCAAAGTCATGGGGCGGCATCAAACTCAAGGTTGCACTAATCTGTGAATCTAAATCCAACACCAATACCCGCTTTTGAAACTGTTTCGCCAGACAGGTGGCAAGGTTAACGGTCAACGTGGTTTTGCCGACGCCACCTTTCATGTTGACGGTGCTGATAATTCTGGCCATGGAAAAAGGGATTGAGAAATTACTGGTCAATGATTGCATGTTAGTGAACAGACCTTTCCCTGATTACGATTGGTTCCCTTGGCACGGCAAGCGACGTTCCGGAAGGAACGATAACAAACTCCCCTAAATTTCTCTGGGGCCCCTCACAAGAGAGTCACCAGAAATGCGATAATTGTCGATTACGTCCCAAAAAATGCGCCGTTAATGAGTCTGAACTGGATTAGTCGTGCCGATCGCCTCCAGGCATTGCCCCCCTATGTCTTTGCCCGTCTTGATGAACTAAAAGCCAAAGCACGGGAACAGGGTTTGGATTTGATTGATTTGGGGATGGGCAACCCAGATGGGAAGGCGCCCCAACCTATCATTGATGCGGCGATCGCCGAGTTAGCAAATCCTGACGCCCACGGTTATCCCCCCTTTGAGGGCACCCAAAGTTTTCGCCATCGCATTACCCAGTGGTATGCCCGCCAGTATGGGGTAGATCTCAATCCTGACTCAGAGGCGTTGCCGTTAATCGGTTCTAAGGAAGGCCTGGGACACTTGGCGTTAGCCTATGTCAACCCTGGGGACTTGGTCCTAGTACCGACCCCCTCCTATCCGGCCCATTTCCGGGGGCCGTTAATTGCCGGCGGCGAAATTTATCCCTTAATGTTGTCTGCTCAAAATCACTGGCTGATCCAGCTAGATCAAATTCCCGAGGCGATCGCCCAACGGGCCAAAATTCTTTACTTTAACTATCCTAATAATCCCACTACGGCGACTGCCCCCAAGGCATTCTATGAAGCGGTTGTCGATTGGGCAAGGCATTACCAAGTGATGTTGGTGCATGACCTGTGTTATGCCGAGTTGGCTTTTGATGGCTATCAGCCCACCAGCTTGTTGGAAATTCCGGGGGCCAAGGAGTTTAGTGTCGAGTTTCATACCCTATCAAAAACCTACAATATGGCTGGCTGGCGTGTGGGTTTTGTGGTGGGCAATTCCGAAATTATTCAAGGATTGAGGACGTTAAAAACCAACCTGGATTATGGTATTTTCCGCGTGGTGCAGAAGGCAGCGGAAACCGCCCTCAGTTTGCCCGAAAGTTACATTGAGGCAGTCCGCCACCGGTATCAAAAACGACGGGATTTTGTGATCGAGGGTCTCAGTCAGCTTGGTTGGTCGGTGACCCCCTCCCACGCCACAATGTATCTCTGGATTCCTTGCCCTCAGGGTTTGTCCTCTACCGATTTTGCCTTAGATGTCCTTGAAAAAACTGGCGTTGTTCTCACCCCCGGTAATGCCTTTGGGGAAGGGGGAGAAGGATATGTGCGCCTTAGTTTGATTGCTGATGGCGATCGCCTGGGGGAAGCACTGGGGCGACTGAAACAGGCGGGAATTCGTTACGCTTAGGGGTATGAAGCCCAGGGGATCAAAATTGACGGCGAGCAAAAATCAAGTTGGCCAGGGTGAGCACCAGGGTAATGTAAAGCAGTCCATAGAGTAGGTTCCCCCCCAGATCACTAGGACTGGGCAGGATGCCATAAACTGCTTCATTCCTGAGATTGAATCGCTCTAAGTTGGGGAGTATTAAATAAAGGGAGTGGGTGAGGGTTTCGATGTTGGCGTTTTGGGTGATTTCTCCCAATTTCAGCAAATCTCTGCTGATATGTCCCATGAGGTAAATCCCGGCGCTCAGTAGGGTGGCTAAAATTGAACTGGTCAACACCCCCAATAAAATGGCGATCGCCGTTAAAATCCCTAATTCGATCACTAAAAAGGCTTGGCAAATGAGCAGGCTTGACCAGGAAAAGGGAATTTGAGCCCAGGTCAGCAGGCCGACATAAATGACAGTCATAATCGTAATCATGGCGGTCAGAACACCGGTTAAGCCCAAGTGTTTACCAATAATCAACTCACTGCCGCTCAGAGGCTTGGGAATTAACACCAAAATCGTGCGTTTTTCAATTTCTTTGTTAATCAAGCCCGTGCCGACGAAAATGGCGACGATGGCCCCCAGGAGAGCCGTGGCGGCCAAGCCTAAATCTAGAAAAATCTTACCGTCTGCCCCCACCGCAATGTCCGGCAGTAAGCGCAATGCCAGCGCCATCAAAATGGCGAAAAAGCCAATAACGTAGAGAATTCGTTCCCGAATGACCTCGCGAAACCCGTTAGCGGCGATCGCCCAAATGACAAAAAGATTAACCATTTTGATGGAAAAGAGAGTTGACAACCATTATTTACGACTTTTATTGCAATAAGGTCCCGGCATTGACCGATTTTTTTGCCCCGAGTCATGACTGCTTAAGGGGCTCCTGGGTTAGAATAACGCTCAAACCAGGCTCTTTGACTGATTTGATCCATTGCCGTCATTCCGCTATGCCCTATCCTCCTGCTGACCAGTCTCTTCATTCGTCCTGCAGCGATCTGGACTGTTTGCAAGCCACCGTGGTCCCGGCGCGGGGATCGCCCCCCATCCTTGTTGATTCGTCCCCTGCCCCAGGGACATCCTCTGAACTCTCAGTAACACCAACAACCATACCCGGTTTAGCAACCCGAGAATCCGTGTTACAGGCGACAGATAGTTTTGAATTTAACTACATTGATCGCCCCGCCCCTCAGCCCTCGGCCCTCTCGGCATCCTCTACACCGCCAGACATACTGTCCCATCTATTGACGCCGTGGAGCTTCGGGGGCGTTTGTCTATTGGTGGTGGCTAACGGATTGTTGACGCTTCAGGGTCTGTCTCGTTACTGGGCCCCGCCTCCCGTCGTCGTTAGTGAGTCGGGTCTACTACCGCCAGTACAGTTAGTTACCCCCCCTCGCCCCACTGGGATCGAGTCATCACTGACGATCAAGCCTCTCAGTCACTTAACGGTCCCCCCAGTATCTCCCTCCCCAGCCGGAGCGGTCTCCCGGCCGACGCCATCATTAGCCCCTCTGCCTCCTAGCGCTAACCCTGCCCCCCAGCCGCCGTTTCCGCCACCAAGCTACCCCACCACTGCGACGGTTGAGGTTCCGCCCCTCCCCCCCTCGCCCGGTATGACGCCGACCATTACCCTGCACCCCATAGCGCCCCTCCCGCCCCCGGCCAACATTACCAATGTTGCGACCCTGAATGCTCCCCTCCCCCTCACCCCAGCGGCAGTGCCCGTTCAGGCATCCCCTGTTGCTGGTGACTTGACCAACAAGGTGGAGGAACAACTGCGTAGGCAGTTACCGCCCCAACCAATGACGGATAGCCAGTCTGCCATCAAGACAGATCATCTTCCCTCCCCATCGACTAGAGCAAACACCTACAATCAAAGTCTGGGGTCATCCCCGGCGGAGGTGTTTGCCCCGCAACAATTAGTGCAAGAATTAGAAAGTTTGAATCAAGCACCTTGAATTGTGCCCAGAGATACCATGAATCTTTTTAGTCGGGTTGGACAGGTTGTGCGATCACAATTGACCCAATTACAACAACAGCAAGAACCGCCGGAACAACTGTTGGAACGTCTCCTGGCGGAGATGGAATTGGAACTGATTGAAATGCGCCGGGCCCTGGCGGCGGCGATCGCCAGCTTTAAAAGTACGGAACGTCAGCGAGAAGCACAGCTTTCCGCCGCTCGAAAGTGGTTTGACCAGGCTCAATGCGCTGTAGATCAAGGCAATGAAGCGTTAGCGAGGGATGCCCTCACCCATCGTCAGGCCCATCAAGCCAATGTGGCCTCGCTCGATCATTCCTTACAAGATCAGCGTGAGGTGATTGAACGGGTGCGGGGGGAATTACAGACCCTAGAGCGACAATATAGCGCCCTAAAAACGAAAAAAAACGTCTATTTAGCCCGCCTGAAAGCGGCGATCGCCGCCCAAAAAATCACAGAGCGGTCTGATAGCTTGGACCATAGGAGTGCCAGCGATTTATTTGACAAACTTGAAACGAAAATTTTAGAACTTGAAGCTGAGCGGGAACTGAGCTATTCCCCCGCCCCGGCGATCGACCAGCAATTCCAACAACTGGAAGCCCAAAGCCAGGTCGAAGCCACCCTGAAAGCACTGCAAGCGCGACGCGATCTTCCCCGACCCAGGGATCGGTAACGGTAAAATAAGTAATGTCGACTTTCTCCCATGGACTCTGATTTGTCTCCCCAACCCTCAAAAGCCCCCCATTATTTCCGCCCCATTTTTATGTCGACGTTCCTCACCATTTTCTTGGCAGAAATGGGGGATAAAACCCAGCTCAGTACCTTGTTAATTAGTGCGGAATCTCAGTCACCCTGGGTCGTTTTTGCTGGGTCGGCCACCGCGTTAATCACCACGAGTTTGCTGGGAGTCCTTCTCGGTTATTGGATTGCTCGCCGCCTTTCCCCTCCCATTCTGGATTTTTGCGTCGCCCTCTTATTACTGTTGATAACAAGTTTACTGATGGGAGATGTCTTGGTAAGCTAGGAGATCCTGACCGGCGCTAATGGCAAACGGAGACAAGGGACGATCCTGCTGAAACAGCAAACCGTCTTTGCTATTGCGGCCAAAACTGCTATGGCAGTGGCGTAAAATCGCAGTGAACAGCTTTCTCTCTCGGGTTCGGTGTTGTGGTTGCTAAACTTCGCATTAAAAATCTTGTCAAACAACAGTCTCTGCTCTGCGAGGAAATGTTTGCCGCAGTTCGCCGTGATCATCGATTTTATTCCTCGCTGACAGTCGCCATTCCACGACTTATTGATACTGTTGATCACCTTTGTGAGCAAGAAAACTGTGCCCCTCACGATTTACCCAAACCCTCTCGAGATGTTTATGCCTGGCTA
>JBEAQB010000258.1:0-4477 GCA_041164125.1 Cyanobacteriota bacterium | reverse complement strand
GCTTACTCACTCAATTGGCGGGGATTTACGTGGAGATTTTCCGTAACACGCCCCTGTTATTGCAACTCTTTTTTTGGTATTACGTAGTCTTTCTCCAGTTCCCCAAAGTTGATCAAGCCATTGTGCTGGGAAATTTTTTAACCCTCAGCAATCAAGGATTACAGATTAGTTTGGGGCAACTAGCCTGGACATTATCGCCAGAGTTTGCCACCTTATTAACCGGTTTAACGGTTTATACGGCGGCATTCATTGCCGAAGTGGTGAGGGGGGGCATTCAATCAGTGGATCAGGGACAATGGGAGGCGGCCCAAGCCCTGGGACTGAAGGGGAATCTGGCCCTGCGGTTAGTCATTTTCCCCCAGGCATTGCGGGTGATGCTGCCTTCTTTAACCAGTGAATATTTAAACCTGGTGAAAAACTCTAGCTTGGCGATCGCCATCGGCTACAGCGAGGTTTATGCCATTGCGAATACCATCGCCAACCTCACCGGTAGGGCGATCGAACTGTTGATTGTGGTGATGGGGGTCTATTTATTACTGAATTTATTCATTGCTTGGGCGATGAACCGCCTTAACCAGTGGCTCAGTTTCGAGACTTAGTACCCTAATAACCCCCGAATCTCTGCTGCTTTCTGGGTTTCACCCTGGCGCTCAAGAATATTGATTGCGTTAATCATATCTTCTAGCGATCCCCCTTGATCTCCCTGGTCAGCTTTGATCCCGGCCCGTAATACCAACGCATCGGTATTATTGGGGTTCAGGGCTAATGCCTGGTTCAAGTCCGCTAAGGCTTGGGGATAGTTTTCCAGCATGGCATAAGCGACCCCCCGGAAATAGATGGCTTCCTCTAAGCGGGGATTAAGAACCAACGCTTGATTAAAATCGGGGATCGCTGCTTCGGGTTGTTCCAACGCCAGTCGGGCCTGCCCCCGACAGGTAAATAAATCTGCATCGGTGGGATCTAGCTCAATGGCAACACCACAATCTGCCGCCGCCGCTTGAAAGTTTTCCCACACACCGTACACATTCGCGCGGTTAAAATAAATTACCGGATCATGGGGATTCAAACGAATGGCTTGATTCAAGTCCGCTAAGGCTTTGGCGTATTGTGCTAAAACCATATAGGCTACGCCCCGCAAATTATAGGCATCTGCACTATTTGGGTTTTGGTTAATTACCTCGTTAAAAATGGCGATCGCCTGGTTCGGTGCACCGGCCTCCAGTTTAGCGAGTCCTTCCATTAAGCGGAGTCGTTCTAGGGTATCAAAAGAGATGCTTTCCTGAACTGGGGGAGTATCGACCAATAAAGCATGACTGACGGGAACAAAACTAACCACAGTAATCAATGGGGTTAAAAGTGTGGTCGTCACTGTCGTTAAAGACTGTAAGTAAGCGGTTGATGAAAACATGGGACAACCTAGAAAGAACAGTAATTAAGGGAAGCTCCCCCCAGACATTGGCAGGCAACGAAGCAAAGGCGACCTTAAGCGCATACGCGTAAATTTGATGCGTGGATTACGGTCTGAACATCATGAGCAATTATGATCAATCCCTAACACTCCAGTGACTGATGTCAGCATCTGCCCAACTCCCCTTACCTCAATAATGGAGGAAGCAAAGAACAAGAGAGGGGCTATTTTGCCTCTGCGTAGGAATACTTAACATTTAGCTGACCAGCGAGGGGAAACGGTTGTCAAGCTTCAGCAATGCCAGAGAACTTCCCACGCCGTATTTTTTGTTAAAATAGGGCTTGCACTGTTCCAATCGCAGACAAACAGAACTGTAATCATCGATCATTAAGAGAGCGTTAATGGTAACCACCACCCCCCTCCCCCCGCGCAAACCCTCAAAGCTGGAAGGCATTAAAGAAAAAAGTAACTATTTGCGGGAGCCATTAGCCAGTGAGCTACTGGAAGATACCACCCATTTTAGTGAAGGTGCGATACAAATTCTCAAGTTTCATGGCTCTTATCAACAGGATAATCGGGACAATCGGGTAAAAGGGCATGAAAAAGACTATCAATTCATGCTCCGCACCCGTAATCCGGGGGGCTTGATTCCGCCCCAACTTTATACTGCCTTAGATGATCTCTCTAAGACCTACGGCAATCAGACCCTACGGGTTACGACCCGCCAAGGGTTACAAATCCATGGCATTCTCAAGAAAAACCTTAAGGCGACCATTGCTACCATTGTTAACCACATGGGGTCTACCCTCGGGGCCTGCGGTGACATTAACCGCAATGTTATGGCGCCGGCAGCACCCTTTCGAGATAAGCCAGAATATGGCTATGCCTGGGATTATGCCAATCGTATTGCTGATTTACTAACCCCTCAAAGTGGGGCCTATTACGAAATCTGGTTAGATGGGGAAAAGGCGATTAGCGGTGAGGAAGCACCAGATATTAAGGCTGCTCGCCAACGCAATCTCCATGGGACTAACTTAGATGATCCCGTTGAGCCGATCTATGGCCAACATTTCATGCCCCGTAAGTTTAAAATTAGTGTGACCGTACCCGGGGATAATTCCATTGATGTTTACACCCACGATATTAGTTTAGTCGTTATTACCGATCGCCACGGCGCATTGCGAGGCTTTAATATCTTGGCAGGGGGTGGTTTAGGGCGTACCCATAATAAGGAAGAAACCTTTGCCCGGGCGGCTGATCCCATTGGTTATGTCGCTAAAGATGACGTCTATGATTTAGTCAAAGCGATTGTTGCCACTCAGCGAGATTATGGCGATCGCCATAATCGGCGCCATGCTCGCATGAAATATTTACTGAATGACTGGGGCGTTGAAAAATTCCGTCAACAGGTGGAAGGCTATTTTGGCAAACCCCTACAGCCGTTTAAACCTTTACCCGCTTGGCGGTATCAAGATTACCTGGGTTGGCATGAACAAGGGGACGGCAAACTGTTCTTCGGTCTATCGGTAGAAAATGGCCGCATCAAAGATGAAGGCGACTTGCAACTAAAAACGGCGTTACGGACAATCATTGACCAGTACCAACTACCAATGCGCTTAACGGCGAATCATAATATCTTGCTCTATGAGATCACTCCCCAGGATAAAACGGCGATCGAGCAGTGCTTGCAGGATCATGGTGTGGTTACTGACCCGGAAAAAATTGACACCTTAGTTCGCTACTCTATGGCTTGCCCGGCCCTGCCGACCTGTGGTTTGGCTGTAACTGAGTCCGAACGCATTCTCCCTAGTGTCAACACCCGCATCCGGGGGCTACTGGATAAAATGGGTTTAGATAACGAAAGCATCGTCATTCGGATGACAGGCTGTCCCAATGGTTGTGCCCGTCCCTACATGGCAGAAATTGGTTTTGTCGGCAGTGCGCCGAATACTTACCAAGTGTGGTTAGGGGGAAGTCCTGATCAAACACGCCTAGCGCAGGCCTATGTCGATAAAATGCCCCTGGATCAGCTGGAAAACTTCTTTGAACCTCTATTGACTTTCTATTCTCAAAAACGGAGGACCAAGGAGAGTTTTGGGGAATTTTGCCATCGAGTTGGCTTTGACGCCCTACGGGAGTTTTCTGTCACTTATGGAGACGAAAAAAGCGGACGCCGTAGTCGTAAAAATCAACGCCGGGTCAGCTTATCGGATGACATGTATGCCCAACTCAAAGCCAAAGCTGCTCAAGAAAAACGTCCAATGAATCAAATTGTCCAAGAGGCACTGTTGACTTATTTTCAGCACCAATCCTGAGCATAGGGTTATAAGGCTGGCACTTTTGCGGCGATCGCCTTACCAATTTCTAAAGAGGCCGTTGCCGCAGGAGATGGTGCATTTAACACCTGTAAACAATTGAGCCCTTCCTCAATCAAAAAATCTTCCACCAGCGCCCCATCATTTTTGAGGGCTTGGGCACGGATCCCTGCTGGGTTAGGGATAATATCTTCTGCTGTAACCTCAGGAATTAACTGCTGTAAACTCCTTACAAAGGCTGCTTTACTCAACGAGCGGACAATTTCTTGTAATCCTTCCTGCCAATGTTTGGCGGCTAATTTCCAGAATCCCGCATAGGTCATTACCTCAGTGAAATCACCTAAATCAAAATCCGTCTTGGTGTAGCCCTCCCGTTTTAAACTTAAAACGGCATTTGGCCCCGCATGAATACTGCCATCAATCATACGAGTAAAATGAACTCCTAGAAATGGAAAGGCAGGATTAGGGACAGGATAAATTAATCCTTTCACTAAATAACGCTTGTCCGGCTTTAGCTCATAATACTCTCCCCGAAATGGCACAATTTTTGCAGTGGTTTTAACTCCCGCCATCCTCGCTAGGCGATCGCTCTGTAATCCCCCACAATTAATTAAGAATCTTGTTGAAAAACTCCCCTGATTTGTCTCTATTTCATGGGAATTTGCTGATGGTCTAATGGACTGAACACAATGGTTAAAACGCAGGTCACCCCCTTGTTCCTCAATTAATTCCGCATATTTTTGACACACCTTTT
>JBEAQB010000257.1:0-8386 GCA_041164125.1 Cyanobacteriota bacterium | reverse complement strand
CATTTGTTGGGGAGGAGAATCCGCAGAAATTTCGGGGTCTAGACCGCCCAAACCGTTATAAACCTCAAAGCTATAAACCGCTAGGGTAAACACAATGACGGTGGGAATGGCTGTCCAGAGGATTTCTAAGGGCACATTACCTTCAATGGGCGGACCATCAGTTTGATCTCCTTTACGGCGGCGGAAGCGAATCACACAATAGACTAATATCCCTTCCACTAAGAGAAATAAACCGGTGGCAATGGTCATCATGTAGTTAAAAATGCCATCAATTTGCTCCGCATCTTCGGAAGCCGCAAGGGGCATTAGACCATGATTTTGTCCATACCATAGACTCGTTATCGTGATCAAGACACCGATGATGAGGGTAATGATACTACTCGGGATTTTCACAGCGAACCTCTATCTCTCGGAAAACAGGAAAAATTTCATTTCTCTACAGGGTAAGGCAATTATCCAAACTGGGGGCAGGCTTCAGCTCAATTCTTCAGAGTTCTTTAACAATCTTTTGATCACCGTAATGCTTGAGGGAAAATCATTTTTCTAATAAATCTTGGAAAACAGAGGCAATGCTGACATCCATAACGGGGAGATCTTGTAACGCTTTCACCGTTAATGCGCTGGTTCCCGCCGTGGCATTGTGAATAATCGCCAGGGTTAATAGGGAAATGCCTGTGGGTGCTGCGGCACCAAACCAATGGGCCCCGACAATGTGTCCCTGTTGATTGCTAATGATTTTAACCACTCCCCGTAGTGGAGAATCGCCCCGATAGGGTTCATACCCATAGTGGAGATAGATTTTATTGTATTGTTCCGCCGCCTGTTGCTCACTTAAACCGACCCGATACCATGGGGGGTCAATATCAATGCCAAAGGGAATGTGGGCGTAATTGATGGGTTGATTACTGTTGCCTAACAGCCGATCCACGACATAATGGGCCTCCTGAAGGGCAACAGGTTGAGCCCCATAACCTTTTAACCAGCCGCCACAGGCATAGATTTGCGGATGTGAGGTTTGTAAGTTTGGGTTGACCGCAAGATAGGGGGCATTTGATGTCACTTCAGGCTGAAAGGTTGGTAGGAGGTTGAACCAATGCCAGGGTAATTGTGAGTAGGGCGATCGCCAGAAACTATCAACCGTAACCTGCTGAGATCCGACGTGATCCCTGAAAGACAGTCGATAGGTTTGATCATCAGTATTAAAATGAGCCCTGAAACCATGACAATGGCACCAAATTGTGACCCCTATGCTGTCTAAATAGCACTGCAATAAATGGCTCATTTCCCGATCTTCCCCTGGCAATAAATGAGCATTGCGCGTCAATAGCTGAATCGTGTGACCTGATTGAGCCAGGGTTTGGGCTAAGCGTAAATTCTCGGGGAATGCGCCCCAGATTCCCCAGCGTTTGCCCTCGACGGACTGATGGGGGGAGTTTAGTATCGCTGTTGATGCTTGGGTTGCTTGATAACGGTCCCTGTCTGTCGTTAATAAGTAGGCTTTAGCGGTTAGGGATCTTGGGGCGGTTTGCCAGGTTAAGCCCGTTTCAGTCTGCTCGAAATGACCGTGTTGGTGGATGACGTCAACGCCTAGGATTTTTAATTCCCTCAGGGTTGCCGCTAGATCCGTGGGGGCGAAATAGGGATTGCTGTGCGTTGGGGACGGTGGTGCTTGTCCCCAGAGGGTTTCCCAACCCTGAGTAATTAAGGCAATACGCGCAGTCTGGGCGTTTTTTATCCCTTGTTGGGCAGCGCTTACGCCTTCTGGACTCGCGCCCACAATAACCAGGTCATACATACGGTAGATTGACTCGGCTGGCGTTTAGACCAATTTCAAATCAGGGTATTCGCTGATGATATCGTTACTGGTGAGGGTATCCCCTTCCTGTTGGGGCGTCCAAAGCACCTCAATCGCTAATAGGCGATCGCCACCCAGGCCACCAATGGATTGTAAGGCGGTTTTTAGGTCGCTTGAATCATTTACCGTTGGCAAATTCAGTTTGCCCAAGGCAGCCGCAATGATCGTGACCAAAATATATTCCCCTGCTGCATCGGGCACCAAGTCCGCATCATCCCCACCGAGGGCCGGTTGGCGATCCCCTTGACGCAAGCGGTTATTGAAATTACTCAGGGTTTCATCACTAAATTTACTGCGCTCCGTCAGGGCTAACTGGTTAAAGGCGGCTTCAGCAATGCTCATGCGCGCCGTATCACTTTGACTAGAGCCATAAACCCAGTATTCGGGGTGACGGAGCAGGGCCAAGGTGGCTTCTTGAAGCACAAGCGCACGGCCATTAGCAGTTCCTGTATCAGCAGACAGGGCTAACTCGTCTAACTCCCGTTTGAGACTGCGGGCATTCGCCAATAACCCGACTTGAATTTGGGCAATACCAACGGGAGGATCATCATTTTCCATCATTGATCCCCCTGTGCTACCGCCGTTTCCCCGGACTGCATTAATCACCACATTGGCGATCGCAATCATAATCAAGATGCCAAATAGACCCCCAAAGCCACCGCCAAAGCCGAAGAAGGGAATGATGAAGGGAAAGCCAAAACCGCCACCACCATAGCTACCGCCAGAACGATAACCGCCACTCCGGGGAGCGCTATTGTAGCTCCGGCTGGGCGTCCGAAATGAGCCGCCACCAATTCTCCCCCCGCTCCGGGCCGCCGCGGCTTCCGACATGGGGCTGAATACCAAAGCAAATACTAGCAATAAGGCGATCGCCGTTGATCCTGTCCGGACGAGGATGGCCCGCCAGTGACGTTTTTTAAACAAGGGCAAGGTCTTTAGCATAAACATTCATATTTTGATAGTCAGATCGAAACAGTTAGGAGAGGCGAAAGCATCATTGTGAAGACCGCTTCTCTCTAGGCTGACATCCTCGATAATTATAACGTGCTAGTCTGTGGGTCTGTGGGTTTACTCATTGGTCGAAATTCATTTCGACACCCAAGCTAAAAATTAGCGTGAAAGATTAGCGTACGAGCCGTCTGTCGACATCTAGGTAATACACTTTTGCCGCTAGAATGCAAGCGGGCAGTTGCCTAAACAGGCCTGAGCCGCTTGAGCAAGTCGCGCCCCCCTTGCCGCAATCAGGACAAGGTTTCAGACTCAATTTTCAGTGAATTTGGTTGTGAATAAACACGCAGAGTCAAATTCAGCCACTAGCGAGTATTTCCTCGTTTGTGGTCTTGGTAGTCTCGGTCAGCAAGCCGTCATCGCCCTGCAGCAATTTGGGGTTCCCGTATTGGCGATCGAGCAATCGCACTTGGGGCGCTATGAAACCCCGGAGTTTCCTGACTTATTAGAACAACTCATTATTGGTGACTGCGCCGATGAACTGACTTTGAGGCAATTGGATTGGTCTCATTGTCGGGCCGCAATTTTAGCGACCGCGATTGATCAAGTCAATATTGAAACGGCGCTGCTGATTCGCCAACGAAATCCCAAAACCCGTTTGGTGGTGCGTTCAAGCCAAGAAAATCTCAACCAATTACTCTGTGAGCAATTAGGAAACTTGATTGCCTATGATCCCTTGGAATTGCCAGCCTATGCCTATGCCTTAGCCGCGTTAGGCAGCGAAACCCTAGGCTTCTTCAAATTAGATACGCAATGGCTTCAGGTGGTCAGTCAGCCTATCCCCCCCCATCATCCTTGGTTGAGCCAGCAGAACCTTGATGCGTTAAACAAAAAAACGCGTCGTATTCTTGCCCATCGATCGCCGGGAAAGCGTTGGTCCTCTCAGTTTGATCGGTTAGAGACGACGGATAAGCTACACCCCCATGACGAACTTATTTACGTTGAACTAGTTGATGGCTGGTCACGACATCATCAACGTCCAGCCAGATCCGCTGGGTCGTCGCCAGCAACTGTGCCCCTAACCCCCCTCAGCCCCAGCAAGCGGCGTTATCAGTTCCGTCAACAGTCTGGGTCGATCTTATCGGCGTCCTATTGGCAACAGCGATATCGTCAGGCCGGACAATGGTTGGGCGATCGCCCGGTGATTTTGCTAGCGGCGGGGGTGATTTCCTGCCTCTTTTTTCTGGGAACCCTGCTACTTTATTCGTCCCTGACAAATATTAGTCTCCCGTCGGCCTTTTACCGCACGGCCGTTTTGTTACTGGGAGGCTACGGTGATTTATTGGAGAATTTGGAACAGGCGAAGCGGAACCAATGGTTATTGCAACCCTTATCGTTGTTGTTGACCTTAGCGGGAACGGCGGCCGTGGGTATCCTATACGCATTATTGACGGAAAATTTACTGGCGAAGCAATTTAGTTTAATGCCCCGACGTCTTAATTTCCCGGCCGAAAACCATGTGGTGATCGTGGGCTTTGGTCGAGTGGGACAACGGGTGGCCCGTCTGCTGCGGGAATGGCGTCAAGGTTTTGTCTGCATTACGTTGACGGAGGAGATCCCCCGTCTGCAGCAGCCAGGCATCCCCCTGATCCGAGAAGAGTTACCCGCCTGTCTAACGTCGGCAAAATTACCCCATGCCAAGAGTATTGTGGTGGTGACCGATGATGATCTGGTCAATCTTGAGGTGGCATTGCACACCCAAAAATTAAACCCAGCGGTGGATTTAATTATCCGCACCAATAAAACTGGATTAAGCAATGGTTTGATGGGGTTATTGCCCCAGGCGCAGGTGTTAGATATTTATCGGCTAGCGGCAGCGGTTTTTGTCGGGGCAGCTTTTGGGGAAAATATCATTCATTTGTTTCAGCTTCACCAAACCACAGTATTGGTTACAGAATATTGTATTGAAGCTCAGGACACGCTGGTGGGTCTTTTAATCGGCGAAGTTGCCTATGGTTATGGGGTGGTACCGATTCTGTATCAACAAGCCCAGCAGTCCGATTCCCTGTATTTTCCCTCTGATGACATTATTCTTCGTAACGGCGATCGCCTAGTGTTGTTAGCTACCATAGAAGGGTTAAAGAAGATTGAAACCCAAGATCGTCGTCCTAAAACCTGGCGCATTATCATTGAATCAGTTCGCCACGAAGCGGCCGCCTTTGATGGGGCTAATCTACTAAGCCGAATGTCGGGGTGTTCCCTCCAACAGGCCCGGATTGCCATGGCTCACCCGCCTCAAACCGTTATGACGCCGCTCTATTATCCCCAAGCGCTGCGATTGGTAAACTCCCTCAAAAAGCTTCAGATAACCACGCATTTAGTACCGATAGATTAGCTTACGGTTGCTGGCTCTCCAACCTATCCTTGCTGACTGGTATTTTGACGGTAGAAAAAATTGAAGAGGGGGTCTATAACTGAAATAACCCTTTTCTTGATGACAGCCATTACCCGGCACTGAATTGTCGCATTTTAGAAAAACAATCAAAAAATTTATTTGAATTTTGTCTCACGATAGAGGCGTTACAACTATGACTATTCATGACTTTTTTATCTTGAAACAAGTGGGAATTGCATGGGTGGCGATCACGTTAGGTCTATCCCCACTAGCCTGGTCCCAAGAGCTAAATACTGGTGAAAATGTGGAAGAAACCTTGCCTGCCACCGGCACTATTAATGATTTAGAGGGCTTGGAAGAGCGTCGCGTTAATGATTGGTTTCCTCAAGATAGTATTTCTGATGGGCAAACGGAGGCAATTTTTAAAATTAATGATGAGACCGATCAACCCTCTGTCAACGACTCACAAATTATCCGCAGTCAAGATAATGATTGGAAAAATAATACATCTGGTGAGCCAAAACAATCAGGCGCTGGCATTCCGTTAGGGAACTTTTAGGGCGGCTGCTAGCCTGACCCCTGCTAACCTACTATCATTTTGGGAGAGTTTTGGGTTAATTTCTGACATCAAGAAGGGTTGCATGATTAATTACAGAGAGGTGGGATTAGGGAGTGTTGTCACATTACTCGGTTTAAGTCTGGGTCAAGTTCCGGCCCAGGCACAACCGCTTTACTTGGCCTATCCCCCTCCTAATCACCAAACTACTAGTCAACAAATTTTCTTTATTGGTTCCGCTGCCCCTAACCTGGCAGTTACCCTCAACGGTCAACCCGTTCAACGCAGTCACCAGGGCAACTTCGCCCCCGTTTTACCCCTGGCGATCGGCGAGAACCGCTTTATTTTTCAAGCCGGGGATCAACGCCTTGAGCGCACCATTATCCGCCTGGCCACCACTCCGACCCTGCCACCGGACGGTGGCTTTGCCCCGGACTCCCTCTTTCCCAACCAAGCCATCAGTCGCCCAGGGGATGAACCAATCTGTTTTACGGCGCACCGCGTAGCGGATCTCTCCGAGATCGCCCCGCCCCACGGTTCTGTCTCAGTCTCGTTAGCGGGTCAAACCATTCCCCTGACGCCCCAAGCTAAATCAGTACAGTTACCGGCTAATAACAGCTTGCTGTATGGTCAAAATCAACCCACTGACACCATCAGCCATCGCTATATTGGGTGCCAAACGTTTCAGAATGCCACCTCATCGCCCTTACCCCTAGGAACGCCCCAATTTACCTTGCAATGGCAAGGAAAAACCTGGACGGAAATGGGCAAAGGCACCGTGACAGTGTTGGCGAAAGACCGCCCTCAAGTTGTGGCAGTAACCGCCAATCCCGGTGTGGCCAGAACGGGGCCCAGTACCGATTATTCCCGCTTAACCCCCCTACCCCAGGGAACCCTAGCTGCTGTCACCGGCAGTGACGGGGACTGGTTACGTCTCGATTATGGGGGCTGGATCAAAGCCGCTGAAACCCAGACCCTAGCAAGTCAAACCCCTCCTCGCTCGGTGATTCGGAGTGTGGGGTATCAAGCCTTTGCCGATCGCACAGAAATGCGCTTTCCCTTGCAATTGCCGGTGCCCGTGACAGTGCAACAAAACGGCGATCGCCTAACGTTGACCCTGTACAATACCACTGCCCAAACCGATACCATTCGTATTGATCCCGATCCCATCATTAAGGGCTTTACCTGGCAGCAATCCCATCCCGATCGCCTGGAGTATCAGTTTCACTTTAAAACCGAGCAGCAATGGGGCTACGATCTGCGCTACGAGGAGACAACGTTAGTTCTCACTCTCCGCCATCCTCCCCAAATTCCCGCCAAGCCAGGGGATTTAAGGGGCGTTAAAATTCTCATCGATCCTGGCCATGGGGGCAAGGAATCGGGAGCGGTTGGCCCCACCGGATATCCTGAAAAAGCCATTAATTTACTGATTTCCCGCCAGTTAGCGGCAATTCTGCGATCAAAAGGTGCTGATGTCCACCTCACCCGCACCAGCGACGAATTTGTCTCCCTTAGCGATCGCGTTGCCCAAATGGAACAGGTACAACCGGCGATCGCCCTGTCCATCCATTACAATGCCTTGCCCGACAGCGGTGACCCCAATACCAAACAGGGGATTAGCGCCTTTTGGTATCAGCCCCAGTCCCAGCAATTAGCCAACGCCTTACAACAGTCCCTGGTGCAAACCTTGAACCGCACCGATGATGGGGTATATTTCAACAGTCTGGCGGTCATTCGTCCGGCGATTGCCCCGGCCGTGTTATTGGAGTTGGGGTATATGATTAACCCCCAGGAATTTGAATGGATCACCGATTCTTCTTCCCAAACTGAATTGGTTAAGGGGTTAGCCGATGGCGTGACCGCTTGGCTACACCAACAGCGTTGAGGGAATTTCTTGGAATTGACCCTGATCGGCCAAAATCCAGCCTTTGCCCTCCTGCACTTTGCCCGACTCCAAAGACACAATCCAATAAACATATTCCGGCCAGGCGATCGCCTGATCAAACTCCGATGGCACAGGGGGGCCCTGGGGGTGGGAATGGTAGATGCCAATTAACCGAATTTCCCGCTGGCGGTCTGCCTTTTGCACGGCAAGCAAAATCCTGGGATCAATGGCAAAGCGATTATGTTTGCCGGCGGTGGCGTCGGTTCGGGGAAACTCATCCAGGTCGCCCCAACAATTTTCCGTTTCTTGTATGGCGACCACTTGCCAGACCATCGACCCGTCAGGGCAATAAACCTGCCGCCCCAATAGCAAGCCACAACATTCCTCGGGATAACACCGCTCTGCGTGGTGCTGAATTTTCAGGGAATCTGAGTCAGTAAGGGTAATTGTACCGATCATAAGTCCTGACAAGATTAAAGCCGGTGGATGATTATTCTCTTGATCAACGCAAAATTCCCCCATTAGACGCCGAGACCGGCGATCGTGGGGTGATTCCATGGGGCAATTCTGAGAAGAGATATGTCAAATTGTAAATTTTTTGCTAATAATATGTAGAGATGTTTTGGCGGAAACCGTCGAAAATCCTGCAAGTACTGCTCTACGGGGCTTACCTGCTTTTAAGAAACCCACACAAATCCGTCGGCAATAGTTGACAGAATTTGTGAACTCAATTTAGGTTCCTTGCTG
>JBEAQB010000256.1:0-6373 GCA_041164125.1 Cyanobacteriota bacterium | reverse complement strand
GGAGTTGGATAGCGCCGTTTGGACCACTAGCTCACGACTGGTTCCAGCAACATAGTCCAAATCACAGGCGGGATCGGGGGTCTCTAGGTTGATGGTCGGTGGCACTTTATCGGCGGCGATCGCCATTACCGTCGCCACGGCTTCAATGCCGCCAGATCCCCCTAATAAATGCCCTGTCATCGATTTAGTTGAGCTGACGGCCAGTTGGTAGGCATGGGAGCCCAGCGCCTGTTTAATGGCACGGGTTTCTGTTACGTCATTCGCTGTGGTACTGGTGCCGTGGGCATTAATATAGCTAATCTCCTCAGGCTTTAAGCCGCCATCTTGCAGCGCTAACTTAATCGCCTGGGTCGCACCATAACCATTGGGAACAGGGGATGTGATGTGGTAGGCGTCACAGGTCATCCCATAGCCCACAATTTCGGCATAAATTTTGGCACCCCGGGCTAGGGCCGTGTCTAACGCCTCTAACAACAAAATGCCCGATCCTTCTCCCATGACAAAGCCATCACGGTCCCGATCAAACGGACGACTGGCGGTCGTCGGATCGTCGTTACGAAAAGATAGAGCTCTAGCTGCGGCGAAGCCGGCAAATCCCAAGGGGGTCATGGCAGCCTCTGTTCCGCCGCAAATCATTGCCTTGGCATATCCTCGTTGAATTAAGCGGAACGCATCTCCAATCGCATTAGACCCCGCCGCACAGGCTGTCACTGTACAACTGTTGGGGCCTTTTGCCCCCAGGTTGATGGCGGTTAACCCGGAAGCCATATTGGCAATCATCATTGGAATCATAAACGGACTACAGCGGCTTGGTCCCTTTGCCAGCAGGGTTGTTTGCTGATCCTCTAAAACCTTTAACCCGCCAATGCCTGTCCCAATCAAAACACCAATCTCATCGGCATTGAGGTCGTTAATCACCAATTGGGCATCACTAATGGCCTGTTGACTAGCGCAAACAGCAAAATGGCAAAATCGATCCATGCGTTTGGCTTCCTTGCGATCCAAGAATTCCGTCGGATCAAACCCTTTGACTTCTCCCCCAAAACGGCAGGCTTGGTTACTGGCATCAAAGCGTGTGATGGGAGCAATCCCATTTTTCCCCAGAAGTAACGCCTGCCAATAATCTGCCAGGGTATTACCAATGGGAGTAATGGCGCCCAATCCCGTTACAACAACGCGCTTTTTTTCCAAGTTTGCCATGGTACTAAATCAATGAAGTCAGAGGTAATGCTGTAATACTATTAACGTCGGTTATTTGATTACAGGTGATGGTTGGTTACAGCGAAAAGCATTGCTATTAGCGAGAGGATAAGACTAAGTTTCTGCGCTTGCTCATCGACAGGGGACAACACTGAACACGGGTAAAAGCCATCGGAGTAGCTGCACCAGCCGACTCAGGAAATAATGGGCAAGCCAATGGCGGATTGTTCCCCGTGCCAACCCATCTCACCTTCAAGATTTACCCGCGTCGAAGACGATTTGGCAGAAATCCGCTCAATACTACGCTTAAAGCCTATTTACTTTCGATATGCTCAACGGCCTTGCCGACGGTGTCGATGGTTTCGGCAACTTCGTCAGGGATCTCGATATCAAATTCTTCTTCTAAAGCCATCACCAGCTCAACCGTATCAAGAGAGTCTGCCCCCAGGTCATCAGCAAAGGTCGCATCAGGGGTCACTTTATCAGGCTCAACTTCTAATTGTTCCACCACAATTTTTTTGACTTTTTCAAAAATTTCTTGATTCATTAGAATACCTAGGGCTATAAATAAGGGGGCGCGGCTGAGCGCTGAGCATTATTCTAAATAGGGCATTTGGCTGGAGAGAACACAATACGCATTCTTCCGTCGCTGGCAAATTTAACTATTCAGCGTCCACTATCTTATCAAAACATGGCACTGCTAATGCCATTGGGTTTAGGGGGCTGAAGTTGAGAACAGTTGACACGGGACGTTTAGCCGCCTAATCAGAGGTGATAAGATGGGAGGCTCGATGATCAAACCCCGTTATTCTGGGATTGACGGCCCTGATCTTAAGAGAAATATTCCAATCATTACGCCTAGCTAAGGGGAGGATTGACTGCGATGGATAACAAACAAATGTTGATGATTCCGGGGCCGACCCCCGTACCTGAAAAAGTCTTGTTGGCCATGGCCAAACATCCCATTGGTCATCGCAGCGGTGACTTCAGCAAGATTATTGCGGAGTTGACGGCCAATTTGAAATGGTTACATCAAACTGAAAATGATGTGCTGATGCTGACGGCAAGCGGGACTGGTGCTATGGAGGCGGGAATTATTAATTTCCTCAGCCCTGGCGATAAGGTACTGGTGGGCAATAATGGTAAGTTCGGCGATCGCTGGGTTAAGGTTGCGAAAACCTTTGGGCTAGATGTGACTGAAATCAAAGCGGAATGGGGTAAACCCCTTGATCCCGAGGCTTTTAAGGTTGCCCTCGCGGCGGACACGGCAAAAACGATTAAGGCATTAATCCTTACCCATTCGGAAACGTCAACCGGGGTTTTAAATGACCTGGCTGCGATTAATCAAGCCGCTAAAGCCCATGGCGGCGCGCTGATGATTGTGGATGCAGTCACCAGCCTCGGCGCAACTCCTGTGGCGATCGATGACCTGGGCCTGGATGTCGTCGCCTCCGGTTCCCAAAAAGGCTACATGATCCCCCCGGGGTTAGGGTTCGTTGCGGTGAGTGCTAAAGCTTGGCAGGCCTATGAAACGGCGACCATTCCCCGCTTTTACCTCGATTTGAAAAAATACAAAAAAGCCACAGATGGTGACAGTTCCCCCTTTACGCCGCCCGTTAACTTGATGTACGGTCTGCAGGCGTCTTTACAAATGATGAAAGCCGAGGGACTAGACGCGATTTTCGCCCGTCATCGGCGTCTAACCCATGCCACCCGCGCCGCCATGAAGGCCTTAAATTTACCCCTACTGGCCCCTGATGCGGCCACGAGTCATGCCATCACCGCCGTTGCACCGGTGACGGTTGAGGCAGAAAAGATCCGTAGCACAATGCGGAAAAAATTCGATATTGCGCTAGCGGGGGGACAAGATCACCTGAAGGGCAAGATCTTTCGCATCGGGCACCTGGGCTTTGTCTGCGACCGAGATATTCTCAGTGGCATTGGAGCGCTAGAAGCCACGTTAATTGAGTTAGGTCATGGCGATGTGCAGCCCGGGGCCGGGGTTGCTGCGGCTGCCCAGGTTTTAGCCAAGGGCTAATTTGTCTTCGTTTTGGCCACAGGGGCTAAACTGATCAGATTGTCAAAAATATCGTCTGCCTTTGCAATTGTTTGGGGATTTTGCCATGGATTGATGCACAGGTTCGTCCGCTGTCCTTAGACTGACACGCCCCCCTGGATTCGTCTGTGGGTTTTCCCACGCTATGAATTTTGATAGACCTTGGCAAGAAAAATCCCCTCTTTTATGCAATTTCCCCGTGTTTCCCGTTGGAATCTCTCCCATTGGGCCCTTGATCGCCCCAGGTTAACCATTGGCTTCTGGATGGCGATCGCCGTGGCGGGGATATTGGCGTTTAGCTCCTTAAAATATGCACTCTTCCCTGAAGTCAGCTTTCCGGTGGTGATTGTACAGGGAGCGGCGGCGGGATTAAACATTGCGGAAACCGAAGTGGCTCTAACGACACCGTTGGAGCAAGAATTAAAGACGCTGTCCGACATAGCACTTTACTCTTCGACCTATGCCGGACAAACGATCATTTCCGTCACGTTTCCCACGGGACAAAGCTTAACTGAAACCACCGCCACTGTGGAAGACAAACTGCAGAATCTGCCGTTACCCCCGGGGAGCGACTTACAGATTTGGCCCTTTAATCTCAATGAATCTGTGGCGGTGACCTACGCGGTACAGTCCTCGGAGCTAGCCCTAGAAGACTTTGCCGACTTGTTAAAAGTGCAGGTTATTCCGCAACTTGAAGCCATTGACGGTGTCTTACGGGTCAATTTACTGGGCAATGCAAATTTTCGCCTTTTAGACGATACTGTCGCAAATACTATCAATCCTCCCACCTTAACCCGCTATAACGGCGATGATGTTTTGGCCCTACAGGTCGTGAAAACCGGACAAGCCAATACATTGACCGTGGTTAACAATGTCCAGGCAGTGATTCAAACCGCGGCGCCCAATTTCCCTCAGTTGCAATTTATTGAGGCGGAAACCCAAGCAGACTATATTCGGGAAGCCACCCGAGCGACGATCGAAGCCTTGTTGGGAGCGATCGCCCTGGCTGTGCTGGTCATTTATCCGTTTTTAGGGAGTTTTCGGGCCACCTTGATTTCGGCGATCGCCATTCCCCTATCGTTATTGGGAACTTGTATCGTGATGGCGGTACTGGGCTTTAACCTGGAAACCTTAACCTTACTCGCCCTAGCGTTGGTGATTGGCATTGTGGTGGATGACGCCATTGTGGATGTGGAAAATATCGCCCGTCATCTCGAACGGGGATTAACCCCCAAGGAAGCTGCCAAGGTAGGAACCCAGGAAATTGGTCTAACGGTAACCGCAACTACGGTATCCATTGTGGTGGTCTTTTTGCCCGTGGCGCTCTTAGGGGGAACCTTGGGAGAATTCTTTTTTCCCTTTGCTGTCACGGTGGCCGCCGCTGTGATTATCTCTCTGCTGGTGGCCCGGACATTATCTCCCGTCTTAGCCGTGATGTGGTTACGGACCGAGCCCCGTTCTTTCCCCTTACGATTCAACCGTTATTTACAAGGGTGTAGCAACTCCTATCAGCGCTTACTGGCTTGGTCGTTGCGCCATCGTGGCTGGATTGTGGGGTTAGCCGCTTTAAGTTTCCTGGGGGGACTAGCCATCATTCCCTTCATTCCCCAGGGGTTTGTACCCAGCTTGGATCGGGGGGAATTTAATGTGGTATTTCAGTCAGCACCGCCTCAACTCACCACCGCTTTGACTTCCCCCTCAACAGTGTCAGCGGCACCAGGAGGGGCATTTGATTGGGTCGATCAAATCAGGGAATCCCCGGAAGCATTACTATTGCGGCGGGGACGGCGAATTGCCGAAAAACTGGAGCCGGCGTTACTAGAAAACCCCGTGGTCGCCGAAACATTTACCGTGGTGGGGAGTCAAGGCAACCCCCTCAAGGGTCGCATCTATACCAAATTGAAAACTGATCGCCGTCTAACCACCCAGGCAGTGCAAGCCCAAATCCGCGCCAGACTCCCCAAACTCCCCAAAGTGACGACCCGCGTTGAAAATATTTTATTCGTGCAAACGGGGGATGATACCCCCCTAAAACTGGGCCTCTATGGTGATAGCTTGGACGCTCTCAAAACAACAGCCCGGCGCTTAAAGACCCAAGTACAAAACATTCCTGGCCTAGTACAGGTGGAATTAGCCGGCATGGCAACCGAGACCGAAGCTATTGAACATTTTCGGGGGCAACGGGTGGTCTATCTCACCGCCTCCCTGCTGCCAGACTATCCCCTTGGGGACATCACTCAACAGGTGACGGCGATCGCCCAAGCCCTATTACCTGCAGGGGTAAAGCTTGATGTGCAAGGAGAATCCGCACGGGTCGGCATTATTTTTAATGAATTTGCCGTCGCCTTTGCCCTATCCATTATTGGGATGCTCACCATTTTTCTCGGATTATTCCGCCGCTTATTGGAGCCGTTGGTGGTGATATTGTCCCTACCGTTATCAATTGTGGGCGCCATGTTAGGCCTCTTATTAACCCAGAGTGAATTTGGCATGATCTCCTTAATTGGGCTCATTTTTCTCTTGGGGTTACTAGACAAAAATGCGATCCTACTAATCGACTACGCCAATCAGCTACGACAGCAAGGTTACAGCCGCTACCAAGCGTTACTCACCACTGGCAAGGTTCGATTTCGTCCCATTTTAATGACCACCAGTTCCACAATTCTGGGCATGATGCCGTTGGCCTTGGGGTGGGGGGCCGGAGCCGAGTTACGCCAACCGATGGCGATCGCCATTATTGGGGGGTTACTGACCTCGACCTTGTTAAGTCTCTTAGTGGTTCCGGTTCTCTATAGCTTGTTTGATGATGCTTGGGGAGACAAGGACGATTACCTTGCTGACCGTAAAGTCATCTGGGAAAATCGGGATGACAGGATTTGAACCTGCGGCCCCTTCGTCCCGAACGAAGTGCGCTACCAAGCTGCGCTACATCCCGTTAGCCAACCCATCCTAGCATGTCTCCCCAGGCATTGGCAGGGAAAGCCGCAGAAAATCCCGGGGCTATTGGTGAAAATCAATAAAGCCATCCTTTAAGACGACGGGCGACCTGGGGACGGCGTAGTTTGCGCATAGCCTTGCTTTGGATTTGACGAACCCGTTCCCGCGACAGATTAAACA
>JBEAQB010000255.1:0-25071 GCA_041164125.1 Cyanobacteriota bacterium | reverse complement strand
AAGCCCACAAAAACTGGCTCAATCAACGCAATCCCGACCTAGTAGATAAAATTCCCTGCCCCGATATGCGGTACGTGCTCCTACATTCCTTTGCCCATGCCCTCATGCGCCAGTTTGCCCTGGAATGTGGTTACAACGCCGCTAGCTTACGGGAACGGATTTATGCCAAAGTTGCTACCCCGCAACAGGCTGCCCAAGCCGGGGTTTTAATTTACACCGCCGCCCCGGACAGTGAAGGCACCCTTGGGGGATTAGTTTACCTGGGCAAAGAACGCTTAAATTATCACCTCCATCAAGCCTTTGAATCGATTCGGATCTGTGCCTCCGATCCCCTTTGTTCCGAACATACCCCCCAGGATGACCGCATGTCCCTCCATTGGGCCGCCTGCCATGCCTGTTTATTCAGCCCCGAAACCTCCTGTGAACGGGGGAACAAGTTCCTGGACCGCTCCCTACTGATCGCCACCCTCAACCAAGAAAGTTTGTGTTTCTTCCCTGGGGTGCTCTGATGTTTGATCGCCGTTTTCTCCAGTCCCTACAGTCCCTGGCGATCGCCCTTCCAGAAACGATTTTGAGCGCCGTGATCCCATTTTTGCCCAAAACCCTGACCCTCACCCCCGAACAATGGCATTACCAACTGGTGCAAATTGTCCCCTCCCCTCCCCTGCGTCAGCAAGTTATTGACCTGATCGAACAATGGCAGCAAGATTATCCGAGCCTGCCCCCAACGGCGATCGCCCTGGCGTTACAGTCCAATGCCGAAACAGCCCGTGCCCTCCGTGCAGAAACCCCCTGTCAACCGGTTTGGACAATGCCGCAAGCGTCAGGGGCATGGGTACGGCAGACGGAACCCACTATTCTGGAGCTGATTGAGCGCACCCAACAAGCGCTTTTGATCATTAGCTTTGCGGTTTACGCCGTGCCCCAAATTGTTCAAGCGTTAGAGGCGGCGGTACAACGCCAGGTACAGATCACCCTCGTGGCGGAAATGCCGGAAGCCAGCGAGAAAATCCCCTTCGGTGTGTTGCAGACGTTCCCCGCCTCCCTCTTGGAAAAAGTTGAACTCTATTACTGGCCCAAATCGCAACGACCCACTGACCGCCAGGGTAACTACGGCTCTCTTCACATCAAGGCGATCGTCAGTGATCAAGCCACGGTGCTGATTAGTAGCGCCAACCTGACCCAATATGCCCTGGCCCTGAATATGGAATTGGGATTGGTTGCCCATCAACCCCCCTTAGCGATCCAAATCACCAAGACGATTAGCGCTTTAATCGAGGCCAACATCCTGGTTGCGTTTGAGGGGCAGTGAGCCGGAGATCAATAGGCAATCTCTAACGTTACCCTAGCGGTTACTGTTTGTTCTGCCCCCATAATCGGCGTGGGAGTGGGCGCCGAGCCAGCGACCGGAGCGGCATGGGCATAGGCCCGCATCGGTCCGGGTTGAAACGTTGGTTGGGAGTCAATTGTGATTTGAACAATCTCTTTGGGGGCTAAATTGAGACTGCTCAACACTGTTCGGGCCTGGCTTTGGGCATCGGCAGTGGCGGCGGTTAAGGCCTGCTGGCGGGCTAATTCTAGAGTCTGGGGCGTGGCTAAAAAGCGGATGCCATCAATGCGACTGGCTCCAGCGCTGACGGCTTGGTCTAGCACCTTGCCAATTTTGTCGCTGGGATACTGAAAACTCACGGTGTTGGTGCCGACGTACCCCTCGATGGTGCTCTCATTATTACGGTAAACATAATTGGGTCGCAACTGGAGTCCCTGGGTTTCTAGTTTGTCTACCCGCTGAGATTGCAAAAATGCGACCAATCGATTACTCTGGGCGGCGATCGCCGTTTGTACCTGAGCAGCAGTTTCTGCCTTGATTTCAACGGTCAACTGGGCTTCTGTCAAGGTTGTGGCAATGGTTTCCGTGCCTTCGCCGGTCACAATCAGAACTTTTTGTAGCTCATTGGCCATGGCAGGGGAGATGGGCAAACAACATAAAAAGGCTGTGGTTAAGCCAACAAGTCGATTAGAAAATAGTACTAAAGGCATTTTTGAGGTTCCTATCAGTTGAATATAGGCCGACTTCTTGTCCCGGTATTTCACCGACAACCAACGACATTATAGGGTGAATGTTACTGGGTGTTGGGAAAATCTCCCCTGTTAAGCCCCGTCGATGGTAGAGGGCAAAACCGTCATTTTGTGATTTCTGACTGGATTGGGTGAGCGGTAATAAGATAGGGAGTAATTGACCTTTCTTGACGACCCAGTGAAAACCCTCACCTATACTTCCCCGGCTGATCTGTTTGCCTTTCCCCTCGATGATTTTCAACGCCAGGCGATCGCCGCGTTGGATCACGACCAATCAGTAGTGGTGTGTGCACCGACGGGATCGGGGAAAACGGTGATTGGGGAATATGCCATCTATCGGGCGATCGCCCGCGGTAAACGGGTTTTTTACACCACCCCCTTGAAAGCATTATCAAATCAGAAAGTCCGGGATTTCCAAGAGAAGCTAGAAACCTTAGGGGTCGACAATGCGGATCGTCTGGTGGGGCTAATTACTGGGGACACGGTCATTAATGCTAACGCCCCGGTGGTGGTCATGACCACCGAGATTTTCCGCAATATGCTCTACGAAACCCCCATCGGTGAGGTGGGAACGTCTTTGGAAAATGTAGAGACGGTGGTGTTTGATGAGGTTCATTACATCAGTGATCGTAGTCGGGGGACGGTGTGGGAAGAATCGATCATTTATTGTCCTAGCACGATTCAAATTGTGGGGCTGTCGGCCACCATTGGCAATCCCGAACAACTCACCGAATGGATTAATCAAGTCCGCACAGGGGTTTCCCTCAAGGTTTTGCGGCAAACCGATTCCAATCCCGACTCTGCTTCCTGTGTGCTGGTTAATTCCGACTTTCGCCCGGTTCCTCTCAATTTTCACTACAGCACCCGCAAGGGGCTATTTCCTTTATTAAATGCCAAACACAACGGGGTCAATCCCCGTTTACTGCCTAAAGAAGGCAATAAAAATACCCGCTCTGGCAAAAACCGCCGCCTGCGCAAAGAAGACTGTCCCTCCGTGTTTACGGTGATGCGACAACTGCAAGAACGGGATTTGTTACCGGTGATTTATGTCATTTTTAGTCGACGGGGCTGCGAACAATCAGCCCAAGCCTTGGCCGATTTTTGCTTGGTGGAACCAACAGAACAAGAAAGTATTCAGCTGCAATTATTGAACTTCTTCTTTGGTAAAAACCCGCAACTACGGGACAAATTAAACCGGGAATTAAAACAGGGATATCCCGATTTAGTGGCAGCGGTGCTCGGTTACTTAGACGATCCCGCAATGGAGACCACCGCCCTGTTAAATCGATTGGCGATCGCCCCCGATGACATGCTCAAACTCTGGCAGTGGATCGCCCAATCCTCTCCCATGACTCGGTTTGAACAAATTGAACCCCTCTTGCGAGGTATTGCTGTCCACCATGCTGGGGTGTTGCCGGATATGAAAACCTTGGTGGAAAAGTTGTTTGAACAGGGTCTGGTTAAAGTTGTGTTTGCCACAGCCACCCTGGCGGCCGGGATTAACATGCCAGCCCGTACAACGGTGATTTCGGCTTTATCAAAACGCACCAGTGAAGGGCACGCCATGCTTAGTCCCTCAGAATTTTTGCAAATTGCGGGGCGGGCCGGGCGGCGGGGGATGGATGCGGAAGGCCATGTGGTCACCGTACAAACGCCCTTTGAAGGGGCACCGGAGGGGGCATACCTGGCTTTGGCCGCCGCTGAACCTTTGCGGAGTTGGTTTACCCCTTCCTATGGCATGGTGCTGAACCTTTTGCAGAAACATTCTTTGGAGGAAGCCAAAAATTTACTCGAACGGAGTTTTGCTGAATATCTAGCGCAATTTGCCCTGGAACCCACCAAAGCGGCGATCACTGATGCGGTGAAAACCTTAGCCCAGTTAGATATTAAACTAGCGGGAATTGAAGAGCGGGACTTGCACAGCTATGAAAAATTTCGGGGCCGCCTGCGCGAAGAAGAACGGTTACTGAAAACCCTGCAACAGCAAGCGGAAAAAAGCCGTAAACAGGATCTTAAACATCAACTGACTCACTTAAAGCCGGGTCATTTACTGTACCTCAAGGGTCGTCATATTAAAGGATCAAAACCCCGTTTGGCGGTGATTATTACCCTGTTACCGGCTGGACACAATCTGCCCCAATGGTGCTGCTTGGGGGACGATAATCGTTGGTATCAGGTCTCCGTGAGCGATGTTTTTGACGTGCCCATCGGAGATCTACCGACTCTGGCTTGGCAAACCCTAACCCCACCGCCGGCCGAATTATTAGCCCCCACTAAACCCATTAAGGGGGATGAGGTCAGTGCGGCGATCGCCAACGGATTAGATCCAGACAATTACCCCTTACTGCCGGCCCCGGAAGTGATGGGGCAGCAGGCCCGGGTGGATCACGTCCGGACCTTACTCGACGTTCATCCCCTAACCCAACAGAAACATCCTGGTAAGCTGGTTGACCAATTTCATCAGCGTCAAGCTCTGCGGAAAACCCTAGCCAAACGCCAGCAAGAATATGACCGTTTGCAATCGCGTCAATCCTACTATTGGCAGGAATTTCTAGATTTGATCGACATTTTGCAACACATGGATGCCCTGGAAGAATTCACCCCAACCCTCCTGGGGGAAACCGCTGCGACCCTGCGGGGAGAGAATGAATTGTGGTTAGGGCTGACGTTAATTTCCGGTAAGTTCAATGATCTTAGCCCTGAGCAACTAGCCGCCGCCGTGAGTGCGTTGATCACGGAAACGCCACGTTCTGATACGTGGACCCATCTCCAGCCCTCCCCCCAGGTGTTAGCGGCGCTACGTCCGTCCCAGGATCTCGCCCTGTGGCAGATGATGCTAAAAGTCCCCTCCCTGCCTCAAGCAGTTTGGCAAGCGCTAGTTATTGCCGACGAACTCAACCGAGTCAATCTCTGGGATCTGCGCCGGAAATTAATCAAAAGTCAAAATGCCAAGGCGATCGCCATTCCCCTCTGGTTGGAAGTGGATTTGATGGGGTTAGTGGAACAATGGGCCACAGGGATGGATTGGGAAACCCTCTGTCAACAAACCAGTTTGGATGAAGGGGATTTGGTGCGTCTTTTCCGCCGCACCGTCGACTTACTCTGGCAAATTCCCCAGGTTCCCCATTTATCACCTCGCCTGAAACGCAATGCCCGTCTGGCAGTCAGTCAAATGAAGCGTTTTCCATTGTGATATCACATCAATGGAATCAAGGTCTTCAGCATTTTTCGCACTTTCAGTAAAAAAATCAGATGGCGGATCTCGTCATTAAGCTCAGGGGGATGGGGACTCTCTGCCAGTTCTGCCATTAATTCCGTATATTCCGTTGCCGTCAATGCCTCGCCATCAATGGGCGATCGCCCTTCAAGGATAATCTCCGTGCGTAACACTTCTTCCGGAATATCGTCTGGAGGCGGTAGGGTTTGGGCCAGCAGCGGATTGGTTAATCCCCCCCATAACACCACGATTAATAACCGCCAACTTCTGAGGTTATGCCGTTTGCGATTCTCCCTGAGTACCATAAGTCCCATCTCTATTTGAAACGCACTTTACTATGGAGCCAATCGGTCAATAATTTGGGACAATTAGCCACAAACCAGCGGAACAGGAAGATTTTGGCGATCGGTTTCGGGAATTTCACCACCACTTTTAAGAAACGATTCAACGGAAGAAAGGGGATCTTCTTGTTGATGATATTAATCGCCCCAATGTCATATAACGAATCAAAAATTAGCTTAACAGTGGTTTCTTCCCGAATAAACATATCTTGCAGTAGTAACTCGACGTCATGCAAGCGTTCTTGTTTGAGTTTTTGTTCCACCAAGGTCCTAGGAGGAAGGGGAGGGGTAGAACGAACGGTGATGGCCTTACTTTGCCGGGGAGATACCATAGCACAGGTAAATGGTTAGAGAATCACGTTGGCTTAAACGGAGTCTCGCTCACAAGAGCTAAAACTATATCGGTATTTTGCCGGGGGAAGACGGCAGTTGTCTACCACCATGGCGATCGCCACTGCCCCCCTGGGGAGAGATTACCCACGTACGGGGTCTTGGCAATGCGAAAATACTGGTCAGCCGCAGGGCAGGGTGCGCCCCCCCAAGCCCGAGAGCGTGAAAGACAACTTCTACTAATATTGACCTAAGATTGAACAACCAGAGCGCAACAGGCATCAGCCCAAGGGGCATTAAGCAGCGCTCGCGAAGGGGAGCAAACTAGCAAACGCCGCTTCCGGGGTCGGGTAAATCGTCAACACCAAATCCAGTTGCGTCAGTTCAAAAATAATTTTGAGTTCGGCGGACACACCGCTGAGCATTAATTGCTTGCCCGCCTTGCGAGCGTGTTGATAAGCATTGACCAGCACCACCAGGGTAGAACTATCGAGAAAATCAACCTGTGCAAAGTCAATAACCAAAGCAGGGGCTGTTGCCGAAGCCAACCAAGCCATTAAGTCCTGCTTAAAGGTCTGGATTTCCGCTGCACTCAGGGTACCCTGAGCATAAAAAATATCTCGTTCCAAGCAGGGGGGGCTGCCATGCATGCTGTTAACTCCTCACGAAAAATCTAAAATAATACCAAATAATATTAAACACTGGGCCAAATAGGTGTAAGGAATCGTTCGTCTGGGGTCATGGATTAGATTGTAGGTGAGGGGCTCAATTTTGCCCATCATTTTTGATGAGGTTTTCGCTAACGGCTGCTTTGATCCAGCCAAGATGCCGCTGCTGGGTTAGGCGATCGCCGTTGGATTAGGCTGTTATGATGATTTGTGCACCCTATCCATTTTTCGCATAAACCCATGAGCCAGGTTCGCTCTCTTCAGGGTACGGCTCTCCCGTTGGTGGGAGATGATATTGATACCGACCGCATTATTCCGGCCCGCTTCCTGCGGTGTGTGACCTTCAATGGTTTAGAAGACCATGTTTTCGCTGACGATCGCCAGCAGGATCGGGGCAAACATCCCTTCGATTTGCCCCAATACCAAAACGCGACCATCTTAGTCGTCAATGGGAATTTTGGTTGTGGCTCTAGCCGTGAACATGCCCCGCAAGCCATCATTAAATGGGGCATTCGAGCCATGATTGGTGAAAGTTTTGCTGAAATTTTTGCGGGGAATTGTTTAGCCAATGGCATTCCCTGTGTCACTGCCGACCAGGAGGGGCTACAGTCCCTTCAACAGACCATTAGGGATCACCCTGAGTTGCTGCTTAACCTGGACTTAGTCAACTTAACGGTTACCTACAACAACCACACGTTGGGGGTCACCATGCCCACCGCTGCCCAACAAATGTTGCTGGAAGGACAATGGGATACCTGTGGACAACTGATTCAAAATCGCCCCCAACTTGCAGCCACTGCAGCGCGGTTACCCTATCTGCATTGGTCATAGTAGTTCTTTTGGCTTCCCTGAGGGGGAGGTAAACTTCGTACCGCTGTTAGGGTCGCTGGGCTTGACGACAGGCTGACAGGGAACGGGTCGTGCAGCAAGTCCTTGGGGGTTCGACCAAAATGATAAGCTAGCAAAGGCTCAATTTTAAAAAATCAACTTATTTGGAGCGAGAATGACAGAGGCAAATAATACTCCCTATCTTTTGCGGGTTGCTAGAGGTGAAATTGTCAAACGTCCCCCTGTGTGGATGATGCGGCAGGCGGGTCGATATATGAAAGTTTATCGAGATTTACGGGATAAATACCCCAGTTTCCGAGAACGTTCTGAAAACCCCGAATTGGCGATCGAAATATCCTTACAACCCTGGCGAGCTTTTCAACCGGATGGCGTGATCATGTTTTCCGACATCCTCACCCCGTTACCGGGGATTGGTATTCCCTTTGATATTGTAGAAAGTAAGGGGCCGATTATTGATCCGCCCATCCGCAGTCAGGCTCAAGTTGATCAGCTTCACCCCCTAGATCCGACCACGGCGTTACCCTTCATTAAAACGATTTTAGGAACCCTCCGCCAAGAGGTAGGCAATCAATCCACAGTCTTAGGGTTTGTGGGGGCCCCTTGGACCTTAGCCGCCTATGCGATTGAGGGGAAAAGCTCCAAGGATTACAAAGTGATTAAGCAAATGGCCTTTTCAGAGCCGACCTTGCTCCATTGTTTCCTCGATAAAATCGCCGAGGCGATCGCCGTTTATGTGCGCTATCAAATTGATTGTGGTGCCCAAGTGGTTCAATTATTTGATTCTTGGGCCGGACAGCTGAGTCCCCAAGATTACGACACCTTTGCGTTACCCTACCAACAAAAAGTAGTCAAGCTGGTCAAGCAAACCCATCCGGACACACCGTTAATCCTTTATATCAGCGGTAGCGCCGGCATTTTGGAACGTATGGGGCAATCCGGTGTAGATATTGTCAGCGTTGATTGGACAGTGGATATGGCTGATGCTCGGCAACGGTTGGGCCCGGCCATGAAAGTTCAAGGCAATATGGATCCCGGTGTTTTATTTGGTTCCCAAGATTTCATTAAAGCCCGCATCATTGACACGGTACGTAAAGCGGGAACGGGGGGACATATTTTCAACCTGGGTCATGGGGTGTTGGTGGGTACCCCAGAAGATAATGTGCGTTTCTTTTTTGAAACCGCTAAGCAGGTTGATCAGCTACTTTGAACATCCGTTTTCACGATGGGTTACTCCGTAAGCTTTCCACCCACTCCAACAGGCGATCGGCGTTAGTGCGATAACTTAGGGGGTGGGCGATGAGGCGGGCGCTGCTTTGAAATAGCACTTCAACTTCAATTAGGCCATTTTCTTTCAACGTGCGTCCCGTCGAGACCAAATCCACGATCGCCTCGGACATACCTGTAATCGGCCCTAGTTCTACTGACCCAGACAGGGGGATAATTTCCACCGGTAGATCCAGGCGCCGGAAATGTTCCACGGCACAGTGCACAAATTTAGAAGCGACTTTGCCGTGGGGCGGTAAGTCGACAGAACGGCGGTAGGGACTATTGTCGGGAACGGCCACCGACAACCGACAACCGCCAAATTTGAGATCTGCTAAATGGGCCACCGTCGGTTTTTTTTCCCGCAACACGTCATAGCCCACAATCCCTAACTGGGCTTGGCCATACTCTACATAAACGGGAACATCCCAGGCTCTGACCAGCAATGCTTTCGCGGTTTGAGTGGGATCGATAGCCTGCAATTGGCGATTTTGAGGATCTAATAACGTGGAGAAATCCAGCCCTATTTGCTGAAAGCGGTCGATACTGTCCCGCAGTAGTGATCCCTTGGGTAAGGCAATGGTGAGCATAGTAGTGAGTTAAGAATGACCGGATTGCTGGGAAGGGTTGACCTGCCAATTGTCGATAATGCGTTGGCGGGGTCTGGCGATCGCCAAGGCGCCATCGGGCACATCATGGGTAATCACGGATCCCGCCGCTACGGTAACTGTCTTACCCACCGTGACGGGGGCGACAAAGACACTATTCGCGCCGGTTTTTGTCCCACTGCCAATGATCGTTTGATGCTTACTGATGCCGTCATAATTGGCCGTAATCGTTCCGGCTCCCACATTCACCCGAGACCCCAATTGGGCATCGCCTAAGTAACTCAGATGGGCCACGTTAGATTTCTCGCCAATATCCGACTTTTTGACTTCGACAAAATTACCAATGCGACACCCCTCCTTCACCGCGGCTTGACCGCGAATATGGCTGTAGGGACCAATACGACAGTGGCTGGCGATCGCACTTTGGGTGACGACAGAATAAAAAATGGAGACATCCTCACCAATCTGACTATCTTCAATCAAACTGCCTGGTCCAATCCGACTCCCCCGACCAATCACCGTTTTTCCCCTTAAATGGCTGTTGGGTTCGATAATCACATCGGCACCCAGCAAGACGGTATCGTCGATGGTGATGCTATCCGGATTAATCAGGGTAATCCCTTTAGCCATCCAACCGTCCTTAATGCGGTTCTGCAAAATATCATTAGCCGCCGCCAACTGCTTGCGATCATTGATGCCATTAATCTCCAGATAATCGGCCACATCCACCGCCATCACCTGGTCGAGGTAATCCACCACCTCAGTTAAATAATATTCTTGTTGATCATTGTTGGCTGAGAGTTTGGGTAATGCCGCCGCCAAACTGGGCCAATGGAAGCAATAAATACCACCGTTGACCCGATGATTCTGGCGCTGGGCCGCATTGCAATCGCGATCTTCGACAATTTGCGTCACCAAATTATCCCCCGTGCAAAATACCCGACCATAACCTTTAGGATCCGGTAAATGGGCCGTTAAAAGTGTGGCGGCATTCTGGTGCTGTTGATGAATGGCAAGCAAATTTTCTAGCGTCTCAGGGCGCAACAGGGGCGCGTCGCCGTTGAGCACCAACACATCCCCTTGATAGCCTTGGAGGTGGGGAACAAGTTGTTGAATCGCATGCCCTGTGCCCAGTTGTTCAGGTTGTTCCACAAACTCGACGTCTTGGCGGTTGCTCAGGGCCGCCTCTACCGCCGCCCCTTGGTAGCCAACGATTACGAGTTGGCGTTCCGGTGCGAGGGGACGACAACTCTCCAACACTCGCTCCACTAAGCTATAGCCGCCCAGTTGGTGAAGCACCTTGGGGAGGTCAGACTTCATGCGAGTACCTTTACCCGCCGCTAATATTGCAACCGCAACCATAATGGCTCAATGTCCTTCTCATCGCCATTGAGTATATCGCGTTGTGGTGATGGCTTACCAATGGGGACTTGAGGCCAGGAACCGCATTTAACCGCATTTACGATTGGTCAAGCTCGAGTGAGAGTGAGCATTCATGTTTACAACACGAAAATGTAATCAAAAATACAGCATTATTTTCCTTTCTTTGCGCCTTGGGTTAGACTATAGTTATAGACAGGCTTTAGACAAGCTTTAATACTTGTTATTGGTGGTTTTTATGAGTACTGCAACGTTAACGCCCCTCCCGTCCTGTGATTACAACATTGATATGCTCAAAGATGAGGCTCGTCAGTTGGTGGAACGGGGAATTGTTAGCCGTCACCAGCCGATTTATGTCCTCTGTCAATACATTCCCGCCAGCCAATGGGTCGGGGTAGAGTGTGAATTAGAGCGCAACGATTATTTATTACGGGATCAAATTGAGGATTTGCTGGCCCATGAATCTTGGGAAAATGATTAGCCTAACATTTTGCTAATCTCCTAGAATGCCCAGGTCCTATTGTTTGGGCCCTTCCGCTTTCTTGTTTAAGCCATACTCAGCACTAGCCCATTGACCCGCAATCATCGCCATCAAAAACCACCAGAGGGTACTGACGGGGGGACGGTACCACACGGTATCGACAGCACCATGCACCAACAGGCCGGCGATCGCCGCTAGTGCCCCCATTACCCAGAGACCTTCCACCGCTGACTGTTGACGGCAACCCTGGATGAGTCGCCAGCCTTTATTAAAGGTTAGGAGTAAAAGCCAGATCATACAGGACAAGCCAACAATGCCCGTTTCCACCAAAATTTCTAAATAAATAGAATAAGCGCTCAAAGCAGTATATTTGGGCCGCATAAATAACGGGTAAATCTTGTTAAAGGCCTCGTTGCCCGGCCCAATGCCAATAATCGGGCGGGCCCCAATCATGGCTTTTACCCCTTGCCAAACGTTAAGACGAAAATTATTGCTACTGTCCTCCCGCCCGGCAAAAATACTCATTACCCGTATCCGCAGCGGTTCCACCAGCACAAACGCAGCAACGATTGCGGTTGAACCCAGCCCCAAGGTGATTGGCAGTAACCACCGCTGCCAAAATGGGGTCAGCTTAGGATACCACCAGTAATAAGAGAGCACGGTAAACGCCCCCAATAGTCCGACTAACCCCAACCAACCGCCCCGACTTTGGGTGAAAAAGAGACATAATACATTCAGGGTCACGACAACGGCGGCTAAGGCTTTAGGTAACCAACGTCGCCACGCCAATAAGGCACCTAAACTGATTCCGATCATGGGCAGTAGGTAAGCCGCCAGTAAATTAGGGTTACCTAAAAAGCTATACACCCTTGTGGCCTGGGATAAATCTGAGGTGGGATCGTTCCAGGTAGCCAATTGTTCAACGCCGTCCACCTGTTGCCGGATCCCATAACTACTGACCACTAAACCGACTAACAGGATGACTAGCGTTAACCGATTTAGCCATTTTCGGTGTTGAAGCAGTCGCGCCGCCAACAAAAATACAAATAGGTTTACCGTTAATTTCGCCAGCCCGGCGGCAGCCGCCATTCTAACGGGGGATAATCCTGTGGCGATCGCCGCAATACACCAATAGCTAAACACCAGCACATGGATCGGCGTTAATCCCACGAGACCCCGATCCGCAACGGTTAGCAACGCCCAGCAGCCACCACACAGGGCCATAAAAACCCCCAACATGGTTGTGGAGGTAAAGGGCGCTGTCACGTAAATTAGCGCCAATAGCCCTGTGGCGATCGCCTCAAAGCCGGGCCAAAGCCAACTGCTCCGGGTCCACACTTGGCCAAAACCGACGAGATGATGCAGATAACTCCCCCGTCCCCATTCAGTTGGAGAAAAGTCTGTCAACATTAGCGATCGCCACACAGACAGGGGAGAAACCATGGATACCTTGATTACTTGCGACATAAATTGTTTGTATGGCTGCTAATATACAGCACTAAGTTCGGCCGCCGCCGCCATCGCCGTAAAACTTTGCAGTTGGCAAAGCGGGCTTAACAAGAGAAAATAGAGACTTGTTCTCCCCTTTGCAATCGGCCCTGTGACTAAAATTCGCACTGTTTCTGACGCTAAACGAAAATTTTTTGCCCACTATAGCCGCCCCATTAGCTCTATCTATCGACGCTTTGTGGAAGAGTTACTGGTGGAAATGCACCTACTCAGTGTGAATATTGAGTTTGAGTATGATCCCGTTTTCGCCTTAGGTATTTTTACCGCCTTTGACCGTTTTATGCAGGGCTATCAACCGGCTGATCAATTACCCGACATTTTTAACGCCCTGTGTCAGTCTGCCGACTTTAACCCTGATCAGGTGCGGCAAGACGCCGAAAGGATCGCAGCAAGTGCCCATCACATTAGCTTAGACGATTGGGTCAGTGCTGCCGCCAGTCAACAAGGGGCGAGCGATAATTTATTACAGACAACTTTAGGGCATATTCACCAGCGCCAAACCTTTAAATACAGTCGATTATTTGCCATTGGGCTCTACACCCTCTTAGCAGATCGGGATCCGGAGATCAAAGATAACCCAGAAAAACGGCAGGACTATTTAACCAAGTTAGCGGATTCCTTGCACATCTCTCTGGAAAAATTAGCGAAGGATCTGGATCTTTATCGTAGCAATCTAGAAAAAGTCGATCAATTATTGAAGGTGCTGGAAGACGCAGCAGAGGCAGAACGGAAGAAAAAAGCCAAACAGGCGGCCCAAGCGGCGGCAGCGGCAAATCCACCTGAAGCAGCGGCAGCGGAAAATTCTGACGAGACTGCAACCTAGACAGAATTGAGAGACGCGGATCAAAAGAGTTGGTACGATAAACCATAACTAATGGTGAGGCAGTGCCGTGGAACTCAAGCAGGTGATCATCGCCCATAAAGCGGGGCATCCCCAAAGTAAGATCTATGCGGAACGGTGTGCCAAAGAGTTGGAAGCCAGGGGCTGTAAAGTGCTGATGGGGCCAAGCGGCGTCAAGGACAATCCTTACCCTGTGTTTTTGGCATCGGCGACGGAAAAAATTGATTTAGCCTTGGTTTTAGGGGGAGATGGGACGACCCTGGCAGCGGCCCGGCATCTCTCTCCGGAAGGGATCCCCATTCTGTCTGTGAATGTGGGGGGGCACTTGGGCTTTTTAACGGAACCCTTTGACAGCTTCCAAGACACCCACACCCTCTGGGACCGTCTCCACCATGAGCGCTATGCTGTCCAGCAACGCATGATGTTGGCGGCGAGTTTGCTAGAAGGCGATCGCCAGAATGCCACTAAAATCGGGGAGACCGTCTATTGTCTCAATGAAATGGCGATTAAACCCGCTAGTATTGACCGCATGCCCACAGCCACCATTGAGGTAGAGGTAGATGGAGAAATTGTTGATCAATATCAATGTGATGGTTTATTAGTCGCCACCCCCACCGGCTCGACTTGTTACACCGCTTCTGCTAACGGCCCCATCCTGCACCCAGGGATGGAGGCGATCGTGATTACCCCCATTTGTCCCTTAAGTTTATCGAGTCGCCCCATTGTGATTCCCCCTGGCTCTGTGGTTAACATTTGGCCCTTGGGAGACTATGAATTGAATACCAAACTCTGGACGGACGGTTCCCTCGCCACCAGTGTTTGGCCAGGGCAACGGGTGGGAGTTTGGATGTCCCACCAAAGTGCCCAGTTCATTGTCCTGCGGGAGAGTTACTCCTTTTATAAAACCCTACGGGATAAACTACATTGGGCAGGGGCCCGCTTTTTATACGACGATAATCATCGGGTCAATTAACCTTGCCAGTGGGCAGACATGAAGATGTTCATCGCCAGAAAAGTCAAGATCGCGTATGATCAGCGAAGAAATTGAGGCAGTGGAGCGTTCCATCCATCCCGGCTTCGTTAATGGTCTGGTTACTTAAATGCATATTGCTTGGTTGGGAAAAAAAACGCCCTTTTGTGGCAACGTAACCTACAGTCGAGAAGTCACCAATGCATTATTAGACCGCGGGCATCGGGTGAGTTTTTTACATTTTGCCCAGGAAGATAATGAAACTCCCCATGCGGTGCCGGGGGGAGACTGTGCCGAAGTGGCCCTGCCATTCTTGGTTAAATCGACGATTTACACGATCCCTACCCCCCGTTCCAGTAAGGTGCTGGCGGATGCACTGTCAAAACTCAAACCAGATTTGGTTCACGCTTCGTTAACCTTGTCTCCCCTAGATTTTCGTCTGCCTGAAATTTGTGAAAGCTTAGGCATTCCCCTGGTAGCCACGTTTCATCCCCCCTTTGACAGTAAGTTACGCAATCTCTCTTCCAGCACCCAGTTTTTGACCTATCAACTCTATGCCCCTTCCCTGGCGCACCATGACAAGGTAATCGTATTCTCCCGTCTGCAACGGAACTTATTGTTAAAACTTGGTGTCCCCCGCCAACGGTTAGCCATTATTCCGAATGGGGTCGAGGTGGATCGGTACTGTCCCGGCGAGAGTATGATTAAGCAGCAATATAAGGCCCAACGCCTATTTATTTATTTGGGTCGTATTGCCCCAGAAAAAAATGTAGAAGCGCTGCTCAAAGCTTGGAAGTTGTCGGAGATGGGTAGCCATTGCAAACTATTGATCGTAGGAGATGGTATTTTGAAATCTACCCTCCAGCCTCACTTTGGGGAGGAAATGGGCGTACATTGGTTGGGGTTTATTGCCGATGAAACCCAGCGCATTCAACTCCTGCGGGCGGCAGATGCGTTTATTTTGCCCTCCTTGGTGGAGGGGTTATCGCTGTCCTTGTTGGAAGCGATGGCCTGTGGCACGGCCTGTTTAGCCACTGATGCCGGGGCCGATGGAGAAGTGTTAGAACAGGGGGCGGGCATTGTTTTACAAACTCAGGGGGTCACAGCTCAGTTAAAAACCCTGCTTCCGTTACTACGGGACCATCCTGAGATCACAGATTTATTGGGACGCAAGGCGAGGGAAAGGGTGCTAGAACGCTACACGTTTGCCGAAAATATGGTGCAATTAGAACGGCTCTATGAAACGGTTTTGGCGCGCCAGCCGCATTCAGCGAACCTTAGCACCTATTCTTATTTGCTGGAATGACCATTTCCCGGACTATTTGCTTGGGCTTTCTATCGGCGATCGCCATCGGAACTTTGTTATTAATGATGCCCTTTGCCACAACGGCAGGACATTGGGGAAATTTTCTGATCTCAGTTTTTACTGCTACCTCGGCTGTCTGTGTGACAGGGTTAAGTGTGGTGGATCCCAGTAGCTACTTTTCCTTTTGGGGGGAATTAAGTATTGCCTTATTAGCCCAAATTGGTGGCTTGGGCTATATGACCCTGACCACCTTTTTAATGTTATTAATAGGACGCAAATTTGACCTCCAGCAACGTTTGGCTATCCAGGAATCCTTTGACCGCCCCTTTGTGCAAGGCAGTAATAATTTAATTAAGTCGGTGATTGCCACGACGTTACTGTTTGAGATTAGTGGTGCTATTGTCTTTTTTCTCGTTTTCAGCCACGATTATCCCCCTTTACAAGCCCTATGGTACGCCGTTTTCCATAGCATTAGCGCCTTTAATAATGCCGGTTTTTCTCTGTTTCCCAATGGCCTAGTTCAGTATCAGACGTCGATTCCTGTTAACTTGACTGTCACTATTCTGATTATTTTTGGTGGGATTGGCTATCAAGTCATTATTGAACTGTATTTTTGGTTGAGATGGATATTCAAACATCCCCAGCGGGGCTTCAATTTCTCCCTTAATTTTAAGGTTGTAATGCGTATCACCTGTTTTTTGTTAGTGCTGGGGTTGATAGGCATTCTCGCCTTAGAATATCAAAACCCCGACTCAATGCTGACCCTGTCTACTGAAAATCGTTTAATGGTGGCTTGGTTTCAGTCGGTCACAACCCGGACAGCGGGCTTTAACACAATTGATCTAAGAGACTTCAATGCGACCACATTGATTTTGATTATGCTGTTGATGTTTATCGGGGCGAGTCCTAGCGGGACTGGCGGCGGCATTAAAACCACCACCTTTGCCATTTTGGCAAACTGCACCCGCTCAGCCCTACGGGGTCAAGAGCGGGTGATTATGTATGAACGACGCATTCCCCCCCAATTAATCCTCAAGGCGATCGCCGTTGTATTTGGCTCAGTGATGACAGTCGTCACCAGTTTAAGTTTGTTGATTTTTCTCGAAGCGGGGAAAGGGACAGTAGAACTGGCCTTTGAAGCCGTATCGGCCTTTGCCACTGTGGGATTATCCTTAGGCATCACCTCACAACTAACCCCCCTATCCCAATGGGTGCTGATTGCCACGATGTTTATTGGACGGGTAGGAGTCACGATTTTGATGGCAGCGATTGTGGGCGATCCACGGCCAAGTTTGATTCGTTATCCTGAAGAAAACCTATTGGTGGGCTAGTAAAATTGAAGACAACTGCTTCAATTCTTTAGCAATCAACCTAAAAGTTATGCGCCTTCTCCATACAATGCTCCGGGTCGGTAATCTCGATCAATCTCTCAAGTTTTACTGTGATGTTTTAGGCATGAAGTTAATCCGCCAGAAGGAGTATCCTGGGGGAAAATTCACCCTAGCGTTTGTGGGTTATGGTGATGAAGCAACAAGTAGTGTCATCGAGTTAACCTACAACTGGGGGGTGGAACAGTACGACGTCGGCGATGCCTTTGGTCACATCGCGCTCGGGGTGGATGATATTTATCAAACTTGCGGCAAAATCAAGGAACTTGGCGGTAAGGTTGTCCGAGAACCCGGCCCGATGAAGCACGGCACAACCGTCATCGCCTTCGTGGAAGATCCCAATGGTTACAAAATTGAATTAATTCAAACCAAGACAGACCCTTAATCGTTAACCGTCTGTTTTGTCGGTAAAAATGGGGGGGAGCAACGAATCTGCAACATTTGTCTACAGTTTCCCCCCGTCAGGTGGCCGTTAAATTTCTTTATTGACAAAGGGTAATAAGGCCACCAAGCGAGACCGTTTAACGGCGGTGGTTAAATCCCGTTGTTGTTTAGCGGTTAACCCGGTGATGCGTCGGGGTAAAATTTTGCCCCGCTCGGTAATAAATTTCCGCAGGAGTTCTGTATCTTTGTAATCAATGGGTTGATTGGGCGGTAATGGCGACAGGCGTTTGCGGTAGTAGTTCATGGATTTAGCGAATAATAATTGCTGAAGGGAGTTGCTAGGTTAGGCATCACGGTTACAAGGCGGATACCGAACTCAAACGGCTAAGATTAACTATTTGGTTTCTTTATGGATGGTGTGCTGGTTGCAGTGGGTGCAGAATTTTTTCAATTCCAACCGGGCCGTAGTGTTACGGCGATTTTTCATCGTGGTGTAACGGTTGACACCGTTGGATCGCTTATTGGGGTTACTGCGACACTCGGTACATTCTAGGGTAATGACCAGTCTCGCCCCCTTTCCTTTTTTAGCCATGGTAATTTGGGGAAAGAATACGGTAATTTATACGCAAACGCTAATTATTGCATAATTTCTCCCCCCGCGACAAATGCCAGATTCGCTTTTTTACGGGGTCGGGACAAAGCCAAAGACTTGGCCATAAAATGCTAATTCCGCTTCTAGGGCTTTTTTGATATTGGCGGCGATGCGAAAACCATGTTGTTCTTCGGGGAATGGCACATATTCCACGGTGATCCCCTTGGCTTTGAGGGCGTTGACCATCATTTCTGCTTGGTTGGGGGGCACCACTTTATCCTCCAGCCCTTGGAAAAAGATCACTGGACAGGTTAATTGCTCAGAATAATTAATGGGCGATCGCCGTTCATAGCGGTCTTTTTGTTCAGGGTAGGGGCCGATCAGTCCCTCCAAATAGCGGGATTCAAATTTATGGGTATCTGTGGCTAGGGCCGTCAAATCACTGATGCCGTAATAACTGGCCCCGGCCTTGAAAGTCTCATGAAAGGTTAACGCTGCCAGGGTGGTGTAGCCCCCCGCACTGCTGCCGGAAATGGCTAGTTTTTCCGCATCTACCCACCCTTGCTGGGCCAAATATTCAGCCGCTTTCACACAATCCACCACATCCACCACCCCCCATTGTCCCTGCAACCGTTGGCGATAGGCTCGTCCATAGCCCGTGCTGCCACCATAATTAACATCCACATAGGCAAAGCCCCGACTTGTCCAGTATTGAATTTTTAAACTCAAGGCGTTGCCGGCCGCGGCCGTTGGTCCCCCGTGGCTTTTGACTAACAACGGGGGGAGGGTGCCAGCGGGGGCTTGAAAGGCTGCATTGGTGGGAGGATAGTACCAGGCATGGGCAACTTCCCCCCCGGCCGTGGGAAAGGTAATCGGTTGGGCAACCGACAAATATCCGTCAGGCACCGCTAAATCACTCGACTGCTTCAGCACATCGGTGTGGTTACTCCCCAAGGCGATCGCCACCACGGCAGTGGTGGATTGGGGAGAACTACCCAAAAACCACAGCGTCTTGCCATCGGTACTGAGGGAGGCATAATTGCTGTAGGGCAAGTTAAATAAACTCAATTGCTTTTGCGCCAGATCCAGTTGCCCTAGTTGCCAAGCGCCTCCCTGGTTGAAGGTGCAAATGAGGGTTTCTGGGTTGGCAAAGACATAACTGGAGAGGCCGAAGACCCAATGGGGATAGGCAAATTCGGCGGTATCAGGATAAACTGCTTCGCTCTCTCCCTGGCAATAGCGATACAAATTCCACCAATCGGAGCGATCGCCAACAAAATAGAGACTGCCATCGGGCGACCACCGGGGTTCGTGGATCGATTCCTGCCCCGTATCCCCAGCAATACAGCGAACTTGGTGTAAATTTCCCTGGAGATCCAGGTCTGCTAACCAGAGTTGAGTGGCGTCCCAGGGCAAATTGGGGTGATCCCAGGTAAGCCATGCTAATTGTCTACCGTCAGGACTGAGGCGGGGGGAACTGTAAAAGTCATGCCCTTGGTGGAGCGGGGTAACGGCCCCTGTTTGTCGGTCCACCACCGCTAAGACGTTCTGCGGCTCCTTGTGATCGCTCTCCTGTCGCTCACAAACTGTTATTAGGCGTTGACGGCTTTGATCCCAAATGAAATCGGCAAAACGATAATTGCCTGGGGGCGTCAAGGGGAGCGGATCCCCATCGAGGGGTTGGTAGTAAAGACGTTGATCGGCAAAATCACTGAAATAAACCGTTTTGTCCGCCACGAGAAACGCACCACCACCATACTCGTGCACCCGTGATCGCACATTGAAAGGTGCTGGGGTGAGGTCTCGCATGTCCCCTTGGGGGGTTCTTTCCACCAACACATTACGGCCTTTCTCCGCTGGCCGACCCTCCAACCAATAGAGATTCCCCCCACTCACCCTCACCTCTCCCAAGTTAAGACTGCCCGCTAACAATGCATCAGCAGTAATCGGCGATCGCCAGGAACCATAGGGCGCAATTTTCGGAGTGGTCATATTTTTCTAAGGTTGAGAGGGGCACTACTGTTTAATCGCTAAGCTCATACCGTCGCCGAGGGGAATAACGCTCACCTTAACACGGCTATCCGTGGCCAGAAACTGATTAAAGGCTCGTAGGGATTGGGTTTGGGGATCATCATAGCGCTGATCAGCAACTTTCCCGAACCACAACACGTTATCAATAATGATTAAGCCTCCCGGGCGCACTAGACTTAATGCCAATTCGTAATAGGTCAAATAATGACGCTTATCAGCATCAATAAAAATGAGATCGAAGTCATCGACAGGCGCATTATGTTGTAACTGGTTTAAGGTCACTAATGCCGGGGCTAACCGCAGATCAATCTTGTGGGCAACCCCTGACCGCTGCCAATAGTCAGCGGCGATCGCCGTGGCGTTGGGATCGTGATCACAGGCAATAATCTGGCCATCGGCGGGCAGGGCTAACGCCATCGCCAGGGTACTATAACCCCGAAAAACACCAATTTCTAAAATTCGACGGGCCTGCATAACCGTCACTAACAAAGCCAAAAATTGCCCCTGCTCCGGGGTAATTTGCATCTGAGCGCCGGGCAAATGTTGGGTATCTTCCCGCAGTTGTCGCAAACGATCCGGTTCGGCAGTTGCCATCCTTTGTAAATAGGCATAAAGACTGGGCTCAAAACCTGTAATTGCTTTTGTCATAGGCTAATGGGACTGGGCCGCAATTCCCTCAGCCTGGGCGGCCCGCTGTACGGCACTGGCAACGGCGGGGGAGACACGGGGATCAAACACGGACGGTACAATTTGCTCCCGGTCTAAAGGGTTGTCCCTGACCAATGCGGCGATCGCCTTGGCGGCCTCTAAACACATGGTATTGGTGATGGCACGGGCACGGCAGTCTAATGCCCCCCGGAACACCCCGGGAAAGGCTAACACATTATTGATTTGGTTAGGATAATCGCTGCGCCCTGTGGCAATCACCGCTGCATCTTGCTGGATTAATTCAGGTTGAATTTCGGGGATGGGGTTGGCCATGGCAAATACGATGGGATCTTTGGCCATGGACTGCACCATTGCCCGGGTCACCACATTGGGCGCACTGACGCCTAAAAAGACGTCTGCCCCCTGCATGGCATCAGCGAGCGTGCCAGTCTGGTCCACCGCAAAGTCAGCTTTTTTGCCTGATAGTCCCGGGCGCGTTTGGGAAATAATGCCTTGACGGTCACAAAGCCAGATGGTTTTGACCCCGGCTTGTTGCAATAATTCGGCGATCGCCAAACCGGCCGCACCGGCCCCATTAATCACGATACGAACAGATTCTAGGGATTTTTTGACAATTCTCAGGGCATTGATCAGAGCCGCCAAGGTCACAATTGCGGTCCCGTGTTGATCGTCGTGGAAGACGGGAATATCGACTTCTTCTTTCAGCCGCGCTTCAATTTCAAAACACCGAGGGGCCGCAATATCCTCTAAGTTGACCCCCCCAAACACCGGGGCGATCGCCTTGACGGTACGGATAATTTCCTCGGTATCCTGGGTGGCTAAACAAATGGGGAAAGCGTCAATCTGGGCAAATTCTTTAAATAACAGGGCTTTGCCTTCCATGACCGGCAAGGCCGCCTCTGGGCCCAAGTTCCCTAATCCCAACACAGCGCTACCATCGGTCACTACCGCCACCGTATTCCCTTTAATCGTCAGTGAGTAAACCTTCTCTGGATCAGCGGCGATCGCCCGACAAACACGCCCCACCCCTGGCGTATAGGCCATGGCTAAATCAGACTGAGCGGTCAGGGAAATGCGGCTCTCAACACGAATTTTGCCCTGACGGTGCAACTCGAATGTGCGATCTAACACCTGCATCAGCTTAATATTGTCTAACCCTTGCACTGCTGCCACGATTTGCTCCGCGTGTTCACCACTGGAAGCGTTAACGGTAATTTGCCGATGGGTATACTTTAAGGTGCTTTCAATGAGAGAAATCTGATCCACACTCCCCCCAACCTCGGCGATCGCCTGGATAACGGTGGCAAGCATGCCAGACTGGTTGGGGAGTTCCAACAAAAGCTCAACACTGTAGCTGGGGTTTGGGGTCAAGTTAACCATGGGGATGTAGGCAGGGTTCAAAATCGGTGACAACACGCTTAAGCATTTCACCCTTGATTATGCGTGATTCTCGGCCGTTGTTCATGACCCCCCTAATTCTCTGTCAAGATATGATGATCAAAACAAACTGCATCAAGTGCATGAATCTGTACTGATAAATCCGACGATGTTTTCTGACTTTTCTGCCGATCTTGACCAGACCCTCGCCGATATTAATGCCATCCAAGAAGACCTTAACTATCGTCAAGCCACAGCCAGTCTTTCGGCAATGATGAAGCAATTAGACCTCAACCCCGAGGAAAGGGTCGGGCTAGAAACGGAAATTGATCATCTCTGCGAGATGTTGGCCAACCTCCAGCAGGGGGTGGTAAAAATTGCAGCCTTTGGCTTGGTGGGACGGGGCAAATCATCACTATTGAATGCCTTGTTAGGGGAATCTCTTTTTACGACGGGCCCCATCCATGGCGTGACCCAAACCCAACAGTCAGCGCCATGGCAATTAACCCAGGGAGAACAAAACGGTTTACCGATGGTAACCCTATCAGGCTGGGGCAAAGCACAATTGCAGTTGATTGACACCCCTGGCATTGACGAGGTGAAGGGGGCAGACCGCGAGGCTTTGGCGATCGCCGTGGCGCAACAGGTGGATTTAATCCTATTTGTGGTGGCGGGGGACATTTCCCAGGTGGAGTTGCAGGCGTTATCCCAACTGCGATCCGTGGGCAAACCGATGCTGTTGGTGTTCAATAAAATTGATCAATATCCTGAGATTGACCGTCAATTAATTTACGAAAAAATCCGGGACGAACGGGTCAAGGCGTTACTGTCCCCCGAGGAAATTGTGCTGGCGTCAGCCAGTCCCTTAGTGACGGAACTGCGGCAAACAGCGACAGGGAGGTTACAAAGACATCAGTATCGTGGCCAGCCAGACGTTAATGGACTACGCACCAAAATTATTCAGCTGTTACAACGGGAAGGAAAGTCCTTGGTGGCATTAAATACGTTACTCTGCGCTGATGGTTTGAATGAAAAACTGGTACAGCAAAAAATGCGCCTGCGGGATCATCTGGCTAACCAGGTGATTCAAAAGGCGGTGATGGTTAAGGCGGCGGCGATCGCCCTTAATCCCGTGACAGTGATAGATTTATGCAGCGGCGCCGTGATTGACGTGGCTTTGATCTTGTCCCTGTCTCATTTATATCACCTGCCCATGACCCAAACGGCGGCGCTCGCGCTACTGCAAAAAATTGGGGTCAGTATGGGGGGCATCACTGCGAGTGAATTCCTGGCAGGGTTGGGTCTCAGTTCCCTCAAAGGACTCCTGGGGATTACCGTTCCCTTTTCCGGTGGCTTAGCCCTAGCCCCCTATCTGACCGTTGCTTTGACCCAAGCCAGTGTGGCCGGCGTCTCCACCTTGGCGATCGGACAAGTGACTAAAACCTATCTTGCCCAGGGGGCCGCTTGGGGAGTGGCCGGTCCCCGGACCGTAGTTAAGGATATTTTAGACTCCTTAGATAACGCTTCGGTCATGGCTCGCATTAAACAGGAATTGCAAGCAAAATTAACCAACACCCTCTACCACTCTCAGAAATCGCCACTATAGTTAGAGATGTTATGCTCCCCCCAATTCAATCATGGGAAAAAATCTCCTCGAACAACTCCGACAATTTACGGTGGTGGTCTCCGATACGGGAGATATCCAAGCCATCGAAACCTTTACCCCTAGGGATGCGACCACTAATCCATCCTTAATTACGGCAGCGGCCCAAATGCCCCAATATCAAGAGATTGTCGACACAACCCTGCTGCAGGCCAGGGAAGAGGCCGGGGCTGATGCGTCGATCGCCACTGTTGCTAACCTAGCGTTTGAGCGGCTGGCGGTGGCTTTTGGTGTCAAAATCTTAGAAATTATTCCGGGTCGGGTATCTACCGAAGTTGACGCTCGGCTATCCTACGATACTGAAGGCACGATCGCCAAAGCTCGATACCTCATTGATGAATACGCCAAGGCCGGCATTGACAAAGAGCGTATTTTAATCAAAATTGCTTCCACCTGGGCAGGGATCAAAGCGGCAGAAATCTTAGAACAGGAGGGGATTCACTGCAATCTCACCTTATTATTTGGTCTCCATCAGGCGATCGCCTGTGCCGAAGCGAAGGTGACCCTGATTTCTCCTTTTGTGGGACGGATTTTGGATTGGTACAAAAAAGAAACGGGTCAAGACTACACGAGCCAAGACGATCCCGGGGTCAAATCCGTGACCAAAATTTATCACTACTTCAAACGCTTTGGCTATCAAACAGAAATTATGGGCGCTAGCTTCCGTAACATCGGCGAAATTATGGAATTGGCTGGCTGTGATCTGTTGACGATTTCTCCCAAATTGTTAGAGCAACTCCGCCAGACCGAAGGGGAGTTACCTCGCAAACTTGATCCGGATACTATTCCCGCAGAAATCGAAAAAATCTCAATGGATAAGGCGACGTTTGAGGAAATGCACCAAAAGGATGCGATGGCGTCGGAAAAACTCGCAGAAGGCATTGCCGGTTTTACCAAAGCCCTGGAAGCCCTCGAACACCTCCTGGGAGACCGCCTCAAACAATTAGATGGTCAAGCCCACATTCAGCATGGCGCAGAAGAAATTTTCCACGCCTACGATTTGGATGGAGATGGCTTTATCACCCGTGAAGAGTGGGCGGGGGCCGATATTGTCTTTGATGCGTTAGATAGGGATCATGACGGCAAGATTACCGCTGCGGAAATGTCCGCTGGTCTAGGGGCCGC